>LGHA01000054.1 GCA_001508595.1 Anaerolineaceae bacterium 46_22
TGTAACTACTCAGGCTAAAGGAGTCAAAAGTCCTTAATTTTTTATGACAAATGTTTCTCGTCAAAACAACCAATTTGATACATAATATTAACCATGAATCTAGATCTTAGCAATGAAGAGATAAGAGCAGTATACCAGCAAGGCGAAGATGCTGTAGTTGCATTAATCCAACAATTACTCAAAACGATTAAAGATCTATCAGCCAGAAGCCAGGTACTGGAAGACCGATTGGCAAAGAACAGTGGCAACAGTAGCAAACCGCCATCGAGTGATGGCTATCAAAAGCCAGCCCCCAAGAGTTTAAGAAAACGCCATGGTAGAAAAAGCGGTGGCCAACCTGGACACCCTGGGAATACCCTCAAAGCAGTTGAAAGTCCTGATCGAATCGAAGTTCATCAGGCAAAGGAATGTAAACATTGTCACCGTTCCCTTGAAAATGTGGCCGTCAAGACACATGAGTGCCGACAGGTGTTTGACATACCTAAGGTGGAGATTGAGGTCACCGAACATCAGTCTGAGATCAAGGTTTGCCCGTATTGTGGCGAGAAAAACAAAGCTGACTTTCCTGAAACAGTAACCCAGCCAGTGCAGTATGGTCCTGAGATCAAAGCCCAGGCGGTCTATTTGAACCAGTATCAGCTGATGCCTCTGGAACGCACAGCCGAGACATTCGAAGCATTATATAGACATCGGCCCTCAGAGGCAAGCCTGATAACAGCCTGTCAGGAAGCGGCAAACCAGGTAAAACCGGTAAACGAAGCCATCAAGACCCAGATAACTACACAAGAGGATGTGGTACATTTTGATGAAACAGGCTTACGCCTTGGGGGGAAAACACACTGGTTGCATTCAGCCAGCACAGAAAGATTAACTTACTACACAGTGCATAGAAAACGCGGACAGCAAGCCATGGACGCAGTCGGAATTCTACCCAATCTGATGGGTTGTGCTATCCATGATGGCTGGCGATCCTATTTCAAATACGGGGATCGACATGGACTGTGCAATGCCCATCATCTTCGAAAGTTGAAATTCCTGGAGGAACGCTATCCACAGCCCTGGGTTACGCAGATGAGCACGTTATTGGTGGACATTAAAGACACAGTCGATAAAGCTAAGGAAAACCAATCAACCTGTTTGACTGAGAAGCAGTTGTCCGATTTTGAGCGTCAATATGACCTTCTGGTTGAAGAGGGATTGAAGGCTAATCCGCTTCGCGAACCTGAGGAAGGTGTGCCACGGAAACGGGGCAGGGTCAAACAAGCTCCGGCCAGGAACTTGTTGGAAACGTTCAAGACACATAAAAACTTTGTCCTGGCTTTTATGTATGCTTTCAAGGTACCTTTTGATAACAATCTGGCTGAACGAGATATCCGGATGATGAAGCTAAAGCAGAAGATATCTGGCTGTTTCCGAACCAGTCAGGGCTGTGATACTTTTAGCCTGATCAGGGGATACATCTCCACTGCCAGAAAGAATGGCGTGAATGTATTGGATGCTCTACGTCAGGCATTTGATAAAAATCCCTATTTACCGGCGTTCATAAACCAGGGCTGAGCAGTTACAAATTTCTTATAATTTGACGCTGGTATAATTATCAGGCAATTTTCAATGATGCAGGAGGATGCCATGCAATACCGTAAATTTGGAGCTTTAGATTGGGAAGTGTCAGCCCTTGGCTTTGGGGCGATGCGTTTGCCCATCCTTGACGATGACAGCAGCAAGATCAATGAACCCTTAGCAACAGAGATGATCCGATATGCCATCGATCACGGCGTTAATTATGTGGATACGGCTTACCCCTACCACCAGGAGCAAAGCGAGCGTTTTGTGGGTAAGGTGTTGAAGGACGGCTACCGTGAAAAAGTGCGCCTGGCAACTAAGATGCCCTGCTGGTTGGTTAAAGAAGAAGCTGATTTTGATCGCTTTTTTGAAGAACAAATGAGGCGATTGGATGTCAACCACATCGATTTTTATCTTTTGCACTCTTTGAACGCTAAATCCTGGCAGAAAATGCAAGATCTGGGTGTATTTGATTGGGCAGAAAAGCGCATGGCAGAAGGGCTGTTTGGTCACCTGGCTTTTTCCTTCCATGATGACTACTCGGTTTTTGAGTCGATTGTCAACGGCTATGATCATTGGGCTTTTGCGCAAATTCAATACAATTATATTGATGTTAATGACCAGGCCGGCTTGAAAGGATTGAATTTGGCTGCTGATCGGGGTTTGGCGGTTGTGGTGATGGAGCCTTTGCGAGGGGGTATGATTGCTAAAAACCCACCACCAAAGCCAGTAGCAGAGGTTTGGAAAAAGAGTGACCGTGATTGGACGCCAGCAGGCTGGGCTTTTAACTGGTTATGGGATCAACCTGAGGTTTCGACGACATTAAGCGGGATGAATTGCATGGCAGATGTTGAAGAAAATATTCGCCTGGCTTCTGAAGCTGAGGTTGGAAAATTGACTGAGCAGGATCGAGCGCTTGTGGCAGAAGCACGGGAAGCTTATGCTTCACTAGCGCCTATTCCCTGCACGCAGTGTGAATACTGTTTGCCCTGTCAAAGCAGTGTTGCCATTCCCACAATCTTTGAGATCTATAACGACGCTGTCTCTTTTGAAGCCTGGGGGCATGGGCGCTGGGCTTATAACAACAATATTAAGGTTGAAGCCCAGGCTGATAATTGTATCGAATGCGGCGAATGTGAAGCCGTCTGCCCGCAGCAAATTGAAATCATTGATTGGCTGGCAAGGGTGCACGAAGAATTAGCAGAAACCGAAAAATAAAAGTCCCAGGTAAAGATGAAGGCTGTCTCATTACATTTTGAAGAGACAGCCTTTTTTGCTTAAGAGGTCAAATGGCTTGCGCCTCGACTACGATGCTTCTATAATCAAATGATCATGGATACATCACAAAAACAACAAAAAAAAGCGTCAACCTGGCGGTGGGTTTTATTAAGCCTGGCAGTGACATTAAGCATTGCCTGGTTATTTTTGACTCCCCCAGGGATATTGGGCAAAGCAAATGCTGTGGGTTATGCAGTCTGCCACCGCATCCCCGAACGCAGTTTCAATATCGGCAATCTGGAAATGGCGATGTGTGCCCGATGTTCGGGGCTGTTTTTGGGTGCCTTGCTCGGATTGGTTTTCCAGGTCGTTCAGGGGCGAAAAGGTAAAATGCCGCCGATTCCTGTGGCAATTTTATTTGGTGTGTTTGCCCTTTCATGGGTGTTGGACGGCATCAATTCCTTCTCAATGCTAATGCCAAGAATCCCGTCAGTCTATCAAACGCAAAACTGGACTCGCCTGGTAACCGGCACGGGCATGGGTTTGGCAATCTCTGCAATTTTACTGCCTGCTTTTATTCAAACGATGTTTAATGATTGGGAAGAAACCTCAGGTTTAAGTAAGTGGTATCACATCCTGACGCTGCTGGCTCTGGCAGCGATTTTGGACGTGCTGATCTTGTTTGAAATTCCGATAATCCAATATCTTCTTTCATTATTAAGTGCCGTAAGTGTGTTGGTGCTATTGACAATGATTTACAGCATGGTTTTGGTGATGGTATTCAAAAAAGAAAACACGTATGCGTCAGTAAATCAGCTTTTTATGCCGCTGGTCGGTGGTTTCATCATTGCTTTAATTCAAATCGGTGCCATTGACCTAGCGCGATTTTTAATGACAGGCACGTGGAACGGTTTTAATATTGCCATCCTATCGGCTATAATTAATTTAGATAAGGTTGCGGTCGCATTTTGGTAAGGATTAAGACCTGAGGTTAGGAGAGAAAAAATTTTTATGGACATATTAGCAGCTTTTGGATTGTCTGCCAGTGCGGGTTTGAATGCTTATATCCCGCTCTTGGTGGTATCAATCCTGGCCCGGTTTACGGATGTCATCCAATTATCAGAACCCTGGAATGCGATGGAATCCTGGTGGATTATTGGGACTTTGTTTGTCTTATCGATTGTAGAGTTTTTTGCAGATAAAACACCGGCGGTTAACCATATTAACGACGCCATTCAGACCTTTATTCGGCCAACAGCTGGTGCGGTGTTATTTGCTGCCAGCGCAAATGTCATCACCGAGATTCATCCCATTCTTTCGCTGGCTGCAGGCTTGCTGGTGGCAGGCAGTGTTCATGTTGTCAAATCGGCTGCCGTCCGACCGGCTATCACAGCCACAACCGCAGGTTTGGGGGACGTCCCGGTGAGTATTCTCGAAGATGTTATTTCAACTGTCCTGTCTGTGTTGTCTGTGCTGTTACCGATCGTTGTTGGGATCGTGCTGGTATTGATGGGAATTTGGATCATTCTTTGGTTATCCAGACGATCAAAACGTTATGAACGTCCAGGTTGATTTTTGTTAAGTTTAATAGGAAATAGCAATTATTTTCGAAATTTTTAGGAGGAAGAAATGTCACAACAAAATTATCGTCAAACACCACCCCCCGGATATGGGCAACAGACCTCGTCTCTTGCGGTGATCAGTTTGATTTCCGGGATTGCCAGCTATTTTATTATCCCGCTTATCGGTGCGATTGCAGCGATTATTACCGGAAATATCGCCATGAAGGAAATTCGTGAAAGCGCTGGTCAGTATACAGGCGAAAGTATGGCTCGTTGGGGTATGATATTGGGTTGGATTAATATCGGACTGAGCGTGGTTGGTCTGTGTATTGCCGTCCTCGCTATCGCTGGGGTTTTAACTTTGCCGTTTTGTTTCATGCCCTTTGCTAACATGGATTTCATGCACTAGCATTTCTTTTTGTAATATTTGAGGGGGAGGTCGTGATGACAGAAAATCAATTTGACCCCCCTGAATTTCAAGAGATGCCTGAGAAGAAAAACAACAAGACGCTTTGGATTATCCTGGCTGTCCTAGCTGTGTTAGTCATTTGCTGCTGCGTTATTTTCGCACTGGCGTTGATATTTGTAATACCAGCAGACCGCTATCAACAGCTTCATAATGGTTTGATGCCGTTATTCGCTTTTCTTTAACTGGCAGAAGTAATTCATAAATTTGTTGAGCTAAGAGGTACTGGAAAGCATCTCTTATTGTTTTAAAATCTCGCTGAGCCTGTTCTCTTCTACAATCGTCTTTAGTGCATCCAACGCTTGCAGTGCTTTTTGCCGGCTGTATTCATCCAGGTCCAACGCGTCAAATTCATCTTCGTCCAAGATTAAATAGTCTCCATCCGGGTAGACAAGAATATCCAGGGCAAGATCAATATATTTGATCTTACCCTGGCTGAATGTTGCTGGGCTTGTCACGTTGCAGTACCAGGCTTTTAGCCGGTCATCATCCCGGTCATGGATCTCAAAAACGTTGTACCAGCGGTTTGAATAATAACGTTCTATGGATCGGTCGTTGGTTCGCAATGTGATCCCGTGGAAAGGTCGGTCGTCAATGTTGAAGAAGGCTTCGACCAGCACACTGTGCGGGTCTTTCGCGATAATGCGGCCTGGGTAACGCCAAACCTCTTCATGCTGCGTATTCAATTTAATGATGTTTACCAAGTCGTTATCCTGGCTCATGACTCATCCTTTTCATCTTCCAGGCAAAGTACATCACTGGGTTTGAAGTAAACAGATAATTTATCCCCAACAGGCACTGGTTTGCTCAAGCTTACATTAAATAAGGGGATGCTTTCGTTGACCTTCATCGTCAGGTGATAGGCTTCTCCTTGAAAGACCTGGTCAACAACATCGCCTGTGATCTGGTTGGGACAATGCTCTTCATTTCTGCAAGCCCGTGTGGGTCGGAAAAGCAATGTCGCCTTCTGGCCTATTTGCGGTGGATACTGTTCACAGCTTGCGTGGATGATCCCCATGGGTGTATCTAGCTTCAACGGTGAGCGTTCAATCACGCGTCCTTCAATCAAATTGCCAAGCCCAAAAAATTTTACCACCCAAACGTTTTTAGGATGATGATAGATTTCATGGGGTGCGCCGCTTTGCAATATGACCCCATCATGTAACAGCAGCAATCGGTCTGCAATGGCAAAAGCTTCTTCCTGGTCGTGAGTGACATAAATGGCAGGTACTTTTGTGTCCCTGAGGATGCGGCGTAATTCTGTGCTGAGCTGTTCTCGAAGGGAGCGGTCGAGGGCACCTAATGGTTCATCCAGCATCAGCAACCGCGGCTGCGGCGCTAATGCCCTGGCAAGGGCGACACGCTGCTGTTCACCGCCTGATAATTCCGTCACCTTTCGGTCTGCAAAATCAGCCATATTGATGGTTTCCAGCGCATTTTTGACGCGGCCTCTGATTTCATCCTGGGGATGATTTTGCATACGGAGCCCAAAAGCAATATTTTCAGCGACGTTTCGATGGGGAAAGAGTGCGTAATCCTGGAACATCAAACCAAAATGACGCTGGTGCGCTGGCGTTCCTGCCATGTCATTGCCCTTCCAGAGCACACGGCCGCCTTCAGGGTCCTCGAGACCGGCGATGATTCTGAGAAGCGTGCTTTTGCCGCTGCCCGATGAGCCCAAAAGACAAATGGTTTCATCCTGTTCCACGGCAAAAGAGACTTTATTGAGTAAGGGTTTACCCTCATACGATTTTTCGATATTTTCAACAGTGAGCATTAGAATATGTCCTTACCCGGAAGGCGGAGTCGTTCAATAACAAGAATTCCAACCGCACAAACCACCATCAATATTGTTGACATTGCCAACGCCTGGCCGTAATTCATAGCACCGGGTTGTGAGATATAGCGAAAGATTGCCACTGGCAGTGTTGGGTATTCAGGCCTGGAGAGGAAGGTGCTGGCGCCAAATTCCCCCAGAGAGATCGTTAGCGCAAAAATGATCCCCACCAATATGGACGGTGCCATTAAAGGCAGATCCACCTCTCGCCAGACCCTGAAGGGTGGGGCACCCAGTACCTTTGCAGCGCTCCTTAAGGAATAAGGAATGCTCTGCAGGGCTGGGCTGAGGGTGCGGACGACAAAGGGCAGAGCAACCAGGCTGTGGGCGATAGGCAGAAGGATTGGAAAGTTCAAGCTGCTGAAGGGCGGTCGATTAAACACGATAATGAATCCCAGCCCCAGCGTAATGGCGGATGCACCTAAGGGCAGCATCAGCAGGGGATCGAGGATGTTATTGATTGGGCTGTTCTGCTGAAGGGCGTAAGCAACCAGCAATCCGAAAAAGAGGGTGATCACGATGGTTATCAGGGCAAACATAAAGGAATTTCTCGCCGCTGCAATCGGCGGCACGTAAAAAAGCGATCCCCGGCGGTTGATACCCAATTCTTTGTAATAGTCCAGGGTAAAACCGCGCTGGATTTCGCCGCGTTCACCCCGGTTTGCCTCCAATTTTACAAAGGATCGTAAGGCGAGTGAAGCCATTGGGGCGATCAGCAGGGTGAATAGTGAGATCATAAGCAAAATCACTAAAACCTTTTCAAAGCCCCTTTTTGGTTTCCGAACCCCGACTTCCTGTGCACGCGGTGAGATTTGCAGCGCCTGCTGCTGTCCGCTCAGCCTTCGATGTGCGATGGTAATGATTAATGTACATACTAGCTGCAGGATGGATAGCACACTGGCGAGGGGCAGGTTGAGCAGATGCAGGGCTTGAATATAAATCTCAACTTCCAGTGTTGCGTATTGCGGCCCTCCCAACATCAGCACCACGCCAAAACTGGTGAAGTTGAATAAAAACACCAGCAGT
>LGHA01000055.1 GCA_001508595.1 Anaerolineaceae bacterium 46_22
CAGGCTACCTTAGCGTTCGTGCCCTGGCTTCGGATGATAACATGTATCTTCTTATTTATCGCAGTGATGACAGCGGTCAGACCTGGACATTTCATAACGCCGTTCAGGACGGAAGGGACTTTGATTTTTATTCCCTGGATGAGGGCTGGATGGCTGCCGGGACAAACCTTTTCAAAACAACGGACGGCGGCGCGACCTGGTTCCTGAGCGTAATGACCGGGCTCCCAGCTGGTGAATTTCTCCTGAAGCTTGATTTTGTGGATGATCAGCATGGCTGGGTCTTGGCGACACCTGATGATGAGACCTGGGATCCCCTCAAGCTGTATCAGACGGATGACGGCGGTGCAAACTGGACTCATCTTTTGCCGTGATATGGAAAAAAATATCCTTATTTAGGAAGTTGACAGCATAAGCCCCTGGATACTAATTTTGATTGAGGTCCAGGGGTTTTTATTGTCAGGTGGAAAAAGCTCTGGGTGTAACCTAAATTAACACCTTGCATCGAATCTCTTATAGACTTCTTAGATAATGCCAGTAAAGTTTATTATTGGCTTGTATTTGTACTGATTCTTGGAGCCTTTCCAGATGGTATAATGCATTCCTTGGATTCGTAAATTAAATGAAAGAAAGTGAGAACATGGCTAAGACAACCATTTCATGCCCCCAGTGTAGACAACCAGTTGCTGCGGATATCACCCGTTTATTCGACGTGAGTCAGGATCCCCAGGCAAAACAGATTTTACTTTCCGGTGCTTACAACTTGATCCAGTGCCCAAATTGCGGCTACCAGGGTCAGGCACCCACACCGATCGTGTATCACGATCCGGATAAGGAATTATTGTTAACCTTTTTCCCGCCGGAATTGAGTGTACCGGTGAATCAACAAGAGCAAATGATTGGCCCCATGATCAACAAAGTCATGGAGAGCCTGCCGATGGAAAAACGAAAAGCTTACCTGTTTAAACCAGAAACCATGCTGACACGGCAGCGTTTGATGGAACGTATTCTTGAAGAAGACGGCATCACGCCTGAAATGCTTGAATCACAGCAAAAACGTTTAAACTTCCTTCAACGACTGGCGAGCACTTCCCCTGATGCGCGGGCTGAGGTGATTAAACAGGAAGAGGAACTGGTTGATGAGGAATTATTGATGATCCTGGGGCGGTTAATCCAGAGCGCGGCAGCATCTGGTGAAGAAGAAAGTACACAGGTTTTGGCTGGTTTACAGCAGGAGATTCTGGAAAACACTGAATATGGTCAGGAAATCCTGGCGCAGGCAAAAGAACAGCAAGCTGCAATAGAAGCGCTGGAAAAAGCATCAAAAGAGGGGCTAACTCGGGAGAAATTGCTCGATTTAATCATTGAGGCAGCGGATAGTGAGATTCGCCTGGTAACCCTGGTGAGCATGGCAAGAGGTGGACTGGATTACGCCTTCTTCCAACTCCTTTCAGAACGAATCCAGCGCGCTTCAGGTGAGCAGCAGGCGAAGTTGACTGAACTGCGAGAGAATCTTTTGGAAATGACCAATGAAATTGACAAGGCGATTAAAGAACAGCAAGGTCTTGCCAGCCAGCTTTTAGATGAAATCCTTGAACAAGAGGATATTGAAGAAGCAACCATGGAAGCACTCCCCTCGATCAACGAAATCTTTCTGGATGTGCTTCGGAGCGAAATTAAGAAAGCTCGGAAAGAAGAAGCACGGGATAAATTGGCAAAGCTTCAAAAAGTAGCCAACGCCATTCAGAAAGTAAGTTCACCTGGGGCAAATATCGAGCTGATTGAGGCATTGATCCGGGCAGAAAACGATGATGCAATCAATGCTATTCTGGATGAGAATGCTGAAGAGTTGACGGATGAATTTATGCAGTTCATGATGAATTTACTGAACCAGACACAGCAGCAAAATGGACAGGTAGCAACAGCCGAAAAACTGGGGCAAATTTACCGCAAGGCATTGCGCTTTACCATGAAGCGCAACCTGCAAGAGGCAACCTAAAAATCTAAGCGGCTTGTGTGATGGCGGGGTTGTCCAGGCGAAGCCCGTGCCCTCGGATGGTGACGATGTAGTCCCAGATCGGGTCAATTTCTGCAAGGCGATCCCGCAATCGTCTTACAAGCGCATCTAAAGCTTGTTCGGTCACACCCTCAGCGGCTTTTCCCCATACAGTTTGGATAATTTCCGTTCTTGCAACCACCTCACCGCTTTGTTCATAAAGAACTCTCAGTAAATTGAATTGTGAAGCAGAAAGAGGTGGATCAAGCTCCTCCTCCAGGACCCAAACACGGCGGGCACCGATGTCTACTCGGAGGCGCCGTTTTTGCATGTCAAGCGGCAGGGCCTCCAGGGGCATGGTGGCATCTGAGCTGAGGTAGATGAAGTGCTGTGCCAGGGAAACCTGGATCTCATCCCCTTCTTCAAGGCGTACCACTTCTTCGATATGGCGCCCATTGATATAAGTACCATTTTTGCTATTAAGATCTTCCACCATCGTGCCGTCTTCCCCCAGGAAGACTCTTGCATGGTGTCGGGACACCTGGCGCTTGGGGATGACAATGTCGCAGTCGGGGTCGCGGCCAAGCAGTAATTCGGATTTGATTTTCCACCGTTGGCCTTCCAGTGGCCCGGATTGAGCGATGAGTAAGGGAAATTCCTGGTTATTTTCTGTCATATTTAAATTTTTCTAAGGCTGAACCATAAAAGGCGCTGATTTGATATAAGCTTGCATCCTATTATTATATTATACAACCCCCTGCCAACCCCAAAAATTTGTTTTCGACCTTCATAAATGACCCTGGCAGGCGTTGACTGTGCTTAAGGTAATCAGGGAGAGTGCAAGATATTTGGGCTCGGTTGCTAATGGCTTTAAATCAGTATGTTATCGACGTGAAAAGGCGCAGGGGATGTCAGTTTTCTGCCTGGTTAAATAGAAAAACTTCTGACTATTTATGAACTTGGTATCGATATTCCGTTTGACGATATTTTATAACGTTTGTTTCCCAACCTCAGTTCTGAAAAAATCCCCACCGAAGGAGATTCGGCGGGGATAAGTGATCAACTAACCCAAGGGTTTGAAAATTTTTCTTATTCCGTTGCGTCTGAGGGGTTGACGATAAAGAGTGCAATGGCGCCTAAGATTGGCACACAGATTACAATCAGCACCCAGATAGCCTTTGTGGTTGAGGATAAAGTTTTATCCTTTAGCTGGAACAGGGAGATTATTGATAAAACCATCCAGGATACAATCAGAAGAATATTGACAAATTGTAAAATGTATGAAATAGCGAAATTCTGCATAATTCTCTCCTTTTTAACTTGCAAAACTTTACGTAAAAACTTTTATTTTATAGAACATAACCGATAATTAGTTCCTTGTCAAAGTGTGTGATGTGGTATTTGAAGTGTCCTCTGAAAATGTACGCAAGCTTCAATCTAATACAATATGATCATTTGTAGATATTTACAATTAATTTATACAAATCTGGTAATAATTATCTATATGAAAGTTTAAGTATGTCATGTTTATTAACATTCTATTATAAACATTGTACAGATGTTCCGTCGGGGCATATTTTTGGTAGAATTAGGATAGACCTTATGAATGGATTTGAAGATAGAATCGTGTATTCTGTATCATTTTGAAGTTGTAAAGGTCTTCAACTTCCCCCTGGATCCGATTTCAACGATAGAACTTTACAATCCAGGCAATTATTTAAAAGTACAGGTAGAAAATATTAATGAAATACCATAAGGAGGTAAGCCGTGGCTGGAATTGATAACTTTACACCTAAAGCACGTCACGTGCTCAGCCTGGCTCAAAAACAAGCAGAACGTTTTCGCAAGCCCCAGATCAGCACAGAACATTTATTACTTGCGCTGATCGAACTTGAGGGCAGCGTTGCCAGCCGTGTTTTACGGGAGCTCGGTCTTGAAAGGGATCGGGTCAGCTCATTAATCGAAAAAGAAATTGGGTACGGCGATCACACCGGTCAGGTTACCCTTTCACCAGGAATGCAGCAGGTTATTCCTTTTGCCATTGAAGAAGCCCGAAAGATGGGTCAAAAAACTGTGGGAACCGAACACTTGCTGCTGGGATTGATTCGCCTGAGCACTTGTGAAGCGATGAATATCCTTGCAAAACTGGGTTATAGCGCCGAACAGATCCGTCGTCAGACAGAGCGGGTTTTAAGGGAATCGCAATCACAATCGCAATCACAATCCGAATCTCGACCGCAGCTGACCGGAAGGTCAAGCAGAGGGCGACGTAAACCTGAGCAGAAAGATAAGGATAAGACACCGCTTGTTGATCAGTTGGCAACGGATTTAACATCCCTTGCTGAACAAAACAAGCTGGACCCTGTTATTGGGCGCCAAACTGAAATTGAGCGCGTGATTCAAATTTTGGCTCGCCGCACAAAGAATAATCCAGCCCTGATTGGGGAACCCGGCGTGGGTAAGACGGCCATTGTTGAAGGCCTTGCCCAGCGGATCGTCGAAGGCGATGTGCCGGCACCCTTGCTGGATCGACGCTTGCTGCAGCTGGATGTTGGCTCACTTGTCGCCGGCACCATGTACCGCGGTCAGTTTGAAGAACGTCTGAAACGAGTCATCGATGAACTTAAATCATCTGATGCAATATTGTTTATCGATGAGTTCCATATGTTGGTTGGTGCTGGTTCTGCCGGCTCATCTGTGGACGCGGCAAATATCCTGAAGCCTGCCCTCTCACGAGGCGAGCTGCAGGTGATCGGCGCGACCACTATTGATGAGTATCGAAAGAACATTGAGAGCGATGCGGCGCTTGAGCGTCGTTTCCAACCCATTATTGTTAACGAGCCGAGTGTGGAAGAGACCATTGAAATTCTTCACGGCATTCGTTCCGCTTATGAAGATCATCACCGCCTGACGATCGAAGATGAAGCCCTGGAATCAGCCGCGAAACTTTCAGCCAGGTATGTCAGCGACCGCTTCCTGCCGGATAAAGCCATTGACCTGATCGATGAATCCGCCTCTCGTGTTCGAATGTATAAAAGCCCTGCGGCAATCAATGCCAAGGAGGTCATTGCAGACTTAAGAGAAAAGCGCGAGGAAATCGAAGAAGCCAGGGAAAATGAGGAATTTGACCGGGTGGAAGATTTGCAGGACCAGATTGATGCGCTTGAGGGTCAGCTTGAGGAAATGCGTACCATTTGGGACCGTACCACCAGCCCGCACGTAACCACGGAAGATATTGCTGAAGTGATCTCAATGTGGACCGGTGTGCCCCTCATGCAGCTTGAGACCGAGGAATCCGCTCGTTTATTGAACATGGAAGCAAAATTAGCGGAGCATATTATCGGTCAGGATGAAGCCATTGAAACCATCTCCAAGGCAATTCGCCGAGCCCGAGCGGGATTGAAAGACCCCAATCGTCCGGTTGGTTCCTTTATTTTTCTTGGCCCGACAGGCGTCGGCAAGACAGAGCTGACCAAAGCGCTGGCAGAGTTCATGTTTGGCAGTGAGGATGCCCTGATACAACTGGACATGTCCGAGTTTATGGAGCGTCACAGCGTCAGCCGACTGGTTGGCGCCCCCCCAGGATATGTTGGTTATGAAGATGCCGGGCAGTTGACAGAAGCCATCCGCAGACGACCCTATTCAATTGTCGTCTTTGATGAGATTGAAAAAGCGCACATGGAAGCCCATAACATGCTGCTGCAAATCATGGAAGAGGGGCACCTGTCAGATGCCCGCGGTCGCAAGGTGGATTTCCGTAATGCGATCATCATCATGACCACCAATGTTGGTGCGGAAATGATCCAGCGTCAATCGACATTCGGCTTTTCATTGACCGTTGATGAAGCTGAAGAAGAGGCGCAGGCTTACAAAGAAATGCAGAAGAAAATTCGGTGATTGTCTTCCGTTCGCTGAACAAAGAGGATATTCGCGAGATCGTCCAGTTAGAGCTGAATAAGGTCAACGACCGCCTGGAAGAAAGCAATATTCACTTGCGTGCAACCGATGAAGCTCTGGCTTACCTGGCGGAAGAAGGTTATAACCCTGAAATGGGTGCCCGACCTTTGCGCCGTGTGATCCAGCACAAGATTGAAGATAAACTATCCGATGCATTATTAGCAAAGGAATTTGAAGAAGGACAGAATATCTTAATTGACCTTGAAATTGCCCAGGAGGACGGTGCTGAGGTCAAGAAGATCGTTTTCAAACATGATACCCAGGCTGATCAGGAAGAAACCCCTGATTTAGCTGCAGTGGGAATGTAAACAATGGCGAAGACCAAAACGCGTTTTGTCTGCCAGGAATGTGGACGAACCTCTCCCAAAGCCCTGGGGCGCTGCCCGCAGTGTGGGGCATGGGACAGCATGGTCGAAGAAATCGTCGAATCAAATCAGACCACCCTCAGCCGTGTTAGTATGCACGGCATGGGTGGTCTTTCTGTGCCTGTACGGCTCAACCAGATAGAGGGTGACAGTGAAGAACGCATCCCGGTACCCATTAAAGAGTTTTCAAGGGTGCTTGGTGGCGGTGTTGTGCCCGGGTCTATTGTCCTAATCGGGGGTGATCCTGGTATTGGCAAGTCAACCTTAATGCTGCAAATGACCATGCAGATGGCAGATGGAAACACCGTTTTGTATGTCTCTGGTGAGGAATCGGCACGCCAGATTAAAATGCGTGCAAATCGCCTTTTACGCAGTACGGAAAATGGCCTGAATGACCTGCCGGGTGACCTTTACCTCGTAACAGAAACCAATATGGACGCGATATTGGCGCACGTTCAGTCCATTAACCCTCGCATCCTGATCATTGATTCAATTCAAACCGTTTACCGACCCGACATGGAATCCAGCGCTGGGTCCATCTCACAGGTGCGTGAAAGCGCCTCTCAACTGCGTGAACTGGCAAAAACATCCGGCATTGCTGTGTTTGTGATCGGACATGTCACCAAGCAGGGGACAATTGCCGGCCCACGTGTGCTCGAACATATTGTGGACACAGTGCTTTACCTGGAGGGTGACCGTTTCCAGGCATACCGCTTACTGAGGTCTGTCAAAAACCGATTTGGCGCCACCTCTGAAGTGGGTGTCTTTGAAATGCAAGAAAGCGGCATGATTGAAATCACCAATCCCTCGGAAGCGTTTTTGGCGGAGCGGATGGTGAACGCACCGGGGTCTGCCATTGCCGTCACCATGGAAGGGACGCGGCCGCTGCTGGTGGAGATCCAGGGTTTGACCAGTCATACGAATTTTGGCAATCCGAGGCGCACCCCCAACGGGATTGACTTTAACCGCTTGCTGTTGATCACGGCAGTTTTATCGCGCCGGCTCAACCTTCGACTTTCAGAACAGGATGTCTTTGTCAATGTTGTAGGTGGACTCCGAATTGATGAGCCTGCGTCGGATCTTGCTGTTGCCGCTGCCATTACCTCATCCATGCGGGATAAACCCGTCAGGGCAGACCTGGTCTTAATCGGGGAGTTGGGGCTCTCAGGAGAACTGCGTATGGTTGGTCAAATGGATGCCCGCTTGCGGGAGGCTGCCAGTTTGGGCTTTAAACAGGCGATTGTCCCACGCCGACTGCAGCGGAAACAACCTTGGCCAGGGGGTATTGAGGTGACAGAGGCACGCTCATTGCGTGAAGCAATAAAATTAGCATTAATTGATTAATCTCTGGAAAAGCCAATAATTTCATCATTACGCCGTTATAATAGGTTAAGTTAAAAAACCGATTGACATGCTGTTAATCGAGATTGGAAACAGGACAATCAATGGCCAAATCTATACTGGATTTACAACCCATATCACGCATTCGCCGTAACCACGGTCTTGAACATGCGACCATTCATATGTTGACCAAGAAATTCCCAAACCGGCCTTTTGGTGGTGTGTCATCTCCAGGTGGTTTCACAATTGTTGGGGATGTGTCGACAGAAGACATTGCAGAAGCTGCAATAGAAGCTTTGAAGAAGTTGCGAGGTGGTCAGGCTGACCTTGCTGTGCATCCGAATTGCGGTACAAATTTTGCCATTTCAGGCATGATGGCTGGATTGGGGGCATGGCTGGGCACCATCGGCGCTGGTAATTCCAAAAAGGAAAAAATCGAGAGATTGCCCTTAATGATGACCCTGGCAATGATTGCCCTGGTGCTGAGCCGCCCACTGGGTCCTTATATCCAGAAAAAATATACAACAACGGGTCATCCTGATGGGCTTGTGTTAACAAAGATTGAAACGACTGAACGGGCTGGCTTGCGTTTTCATCGCGTGACCACCAGGGGTTAACCGCTTTTATGCCAGAAGAGATGAAACCCATCGTTTATATCCTCAGGGGGGATGATCAGGAAGCAATTAAATCGCATTTTAAATCTCTTTACAGCAAGCTGGGTGAACCGGATATGGCTGAGATGAATACCTCTCGCCTGGAAGGGAAATTTGCGGATTTGAATGACTTCCGCTCAGCGGCATTGTCGCTGCCATTTTTAGCTGAAAGGCGACTGGTGCTTGTAGAGGATGCCCTCCGACCCTTTGATGGCAGGGGGAATCAAGACCTGCAAACTCAGTTTTTATCTTTGTTGGACTCCCTGCCGCAATCAACCGCGCTGGTGTTGATCCTGCCTGATTCAATGCATTACAGGCGGGGATGGGAAAAATATCACGATAAGCACTGGTTTATTCGCTGGGTAAACCAGGCTGGGGAGCGCGCATTAATTGTGGATTGTCCCCTGCCATCAGAGCGAGACATGCCGGGTTGGGTTCGGAAAAAATTTACTGAACTTGGCGGGACGATCAACCCCCGGGCAGCGGCGACCCTTGCCGATTTTATTGGCAATAATACCCAGCGCGGAACACAAGAGATCATCAAATTATTGACGTATGTAAATTATGAACGTCCGGTTGATGAGGACGATGTCCTGCTCTTAACAACCAGGGATTATCAAACCAACGTTTTTACCCTGGTGGATGCTATTGGCAATCGCCAGGGCGAACAAGCCCTGGATATGGCACATTTGCTCTTAGACGAGATGGAGTTCAGCTACCTTTTAGGGATGATCATCCGGCAGTTCCGGTTGCTCATTCAAGCCCGTGAGATTGTGGATGCTGGTGGGAGTGAGAATGATATCCGTTCACATTTGAATTTGCATCCTTTTGTTGCCCAAAAGATTTCCAATCAGGTAAAGAAGTTCAGTTTCTCCTCGTTGAAATCCATCTACCAGCAATTATTAGCAATTGATCTCGGCGAAAAAACCGGTGATATGCCGGGAGATCTTGCGCTGGATGTTTTTATTGCGAAGTTGTCAGCCTGAAAACCAAGTTTGAAGTGGATGGCTTGCTTTTGATTTCAAAGTTGAGAATGTGCCAGGATTTCTCTGTGACTTATCCTTGGTATAATGAATGGGTATGAGTGTTCAGCATAATCTTTTAATCAGGATATTCTTTCAAGGGGAAAGGTGCTCGTGACCGGATTGGATTTACGCATCGCAACTTTAAACATCAGCGGGGGAGAAAAAACATTTGAAGAGTTCCCACATGATTCCCAGAAATCCCGTAAAGAGGCATTAAGAATATTGATCAAGAAACTGGGTGCAAACCTCCTATGTCTCCAGGAGGTTTCCCAGCACCTTGATGCAGATGGTGTTAAGTACAGCCTGATGGAAGAAATTAATCACGCAGGCGGCTATGATTATTCCTATTTTGGTGAGACCCTTTCCATGGAGACCCATATGCAGGTCAAGAAAGACGTGATGGTGACCGGCATTTTTAATGATTGGTGGAACTGGTCAAAAGGCAATTCTATTCATTCAAAATTTCCCTTTGCGCGCCTGGGTGACCCTCACTACCCCGGCATCCCAAGGAATATCCCTTTGTTTCAGCCAGTATCCTATGAAGGCACCCGGGATACAGACCCCCGTTTTGCCGTGATCGGGCGTTTGAAAGTGCCGCCCTACCCCTTTGTCATCACAATGCATTTGTCCACCCTGGTCGGTGAGCGTCCTCCCCGGGCGATCCCTGAAATCATTGAACAATCACGGCAGATGCGGATGCGGCAAATTCAGCGCCTGCTTGATTTGATTCGAAGGCATATTTTGGAAAGCAATCAGCCATTAATTTTGGCAGGTGATTTTAATGCAACCAGGAATGAACCCTGCATTTCTGAATTACTCCTTTCGGAATACGATTTTCAACATTTAACACCGGAGAATGAAGGACCGACACATCCCGCTTTAGAACAGCCTATTGATCATATTTTCTTTTATCCCAAAGATCGACTGATTGATTATTCATGTCAAATTGCGGTGGGTGATTTGAGTAGAAGGGCTTCAGATCACTTGCCGGTTGTTGCTGATATACAAATTAAATAACTACAGGTAGATATGCTCAACGCTGTCCGGATTTGAACCTTAACCCTGAGGACAGCGTTTATTAATTTTAGAAGGTTAGAAAATTTAAGGAGATAGACTTTGACCATCTCAAATCAACAAAAACGAAAATATTTTGGAACCGATGGCCTTCGCGGCCATGTTGGTCGGCATCCACTCACGCCGGATTTCATCACCCGCCTGGGTTATGCTGCCGGCGTGGTTCTTTCTCGTCGGGCATCGCACCCGACCTTCGTCATTGGGCGCGATACACGCCAATCGGGAGAAATGCTGCAGAGTGCCCTGACGACCGGGCTGCTATCGAGCGGTGCGACAGTGGTTGACCTGGGGGTGATCACAACACCGGGTGTTGCTTTCATGGTCAAAAAGATGAATGCTGAGGCAGGGGTCGTCATTTCTGCTTCTCATAACCCGATTGGCGAGAATGGCATCAAGTTTTTTGACGCTGAAGCTCTAAAATTGGACTGGGAGATTGAGCTTGAAATCGAGGCTCTTTTAGATTCCTCAATCGATTTACAAGGCGCTATTGAATCGCAATTTGGGCGCCGTATTGATGGCCGGGATATGCGAGAACTTTATGCCGATCACCTTGTGGATGAACATCCTGTTGGTTTGCTGGATGGGATTAAACTGGTCCTGGATTGTTCTAATGGCGCTGCGTCATGGTATGCACCGGAAGTGTTTTCTCGTTTGGGTGCAGAGGTGATTGTGATCCATGCCTCACCAACCGGGAGCAATATAAATGTGCATTCGGGCTCAGAACATGTCCGGCGTCAGCCAGCAGACTTAAGCGACCTGATTCAAAAATATGGTGCGAATTTTGGCGTGGTGTTTGATGGCGATGCAGACAGGGTGATTTTCGTCGACGAGGCGGGGAACCTTGTGGACGGCGATCACATGCTGGCAATTTTAGCGGATTATCTGATGTCGCAGGATCGATTGCTCAACAGGACCGTGGTCAGCACGACCATGCGCAACGGCGCGCTGGTCAATTATTTTAAGGAACGAGACCTGAACTTTATTGAAACACCCGTTGGTGATAAATATATTATGGCGGAATTAAGAGATTTGTTGGCGAAGGATCATAAGCGCGATCAAATTGGCCTGGGTGGTGAACAATCCGGTCACATTATTCTGATGGATGAAAACCATGCAACCGGGGATGGGATACGGTCAGCACTTTATTTGATTCGGGCTTTTCTGGCGAGCGGCAAACAGAAATTGGCAGATTTAGCAGAAAGCATCAATAAATATCCCCAGGTGATCGCCTCTGCAGTCGTTGCCGAGAAAATTGATCTGGATCAGCTGGACGACGTTGTTGCCTTAGAAGCGGCAATTAAAGCGCAATTACCGGGTCTCACCCGCTTGAATTTGCGTTATTCTGGGACAGAACCCAAGGTACGCCTGATGTTGGAAGCGGACAACCGCCATACAGAAGAGGCTTTGGCCGCCCGAGCTTTTGAACTCTGTGAGGCTGTGCAGAAGGCAACAGGTACACCTGCAGGTGCATTTCTTGAGGTCCTCAACGTTACGCGCGGCGGCCTTGTTGAGCGATAAAATTAATTTTGAAATTTGAGATTATTGGGTAGGCTCAGACTGAGCGAATAGAAAAAACGAAGTCAAAAACAATTTTTGGGAGTAATGCATGAGTAAACAAGGTTTTGAATTTGAAGAACTTGAAGTAGCCCAATTTGGCATGGCATTTAATGGCCTGAACAGGGATTTAATGACAGCGGAGGATGCTGAAGCATGGCAGCCTGTAATCCAGGCAATGAGCCAGTTTTTGGATGTTCTGGACCAAAAATTAATTTCTAACCAGGCGAAAATTGCAGAGGATCACGGAGATTCCTCTCGGGCATTCAGCATCTTGCTGACCCTGATTGCTGTCGGGACCCAATATCGACTCGAGCAGTTTAAACCCAAGGATGATGCAGGTCGTGAGCGGCGCCGAATCATAGTAGAAGAATACATTCCCCAAACCGGTGCACTGCGCGGAAAAGCGATTGACCTGGCTAAAAAATACCTGGCAGCGCCAGTTTTTGACAGTTTGCGAGATGCCATTAACTATGAAATATTGCCCCTCCTGGACAGCATGGACTATCAAAAAGATCCGGACCGCTGGATGCCCTTCAGAGTTGTGCAAATTGCGAATATTTATGAACGTCTGTACGGCTTCAGGCTGCGGTCAGCAGACCCGCTGCTGGTTGGAGATGATCAAAAGCCGGGTTTACTGCGTGCCATTTATGATCGGAAATACCTGCGATTTGGCACCAGCGGTGTGCGAGGTCGGTGGGCAGCGGACTTTACAGAGCGGCGAGCGAAGCAGGTTGTCCAGGCGGTTTGTGACTTCTTGAATGATATCGATGTGCCGGATTTTGTTGGCGCTGAAAACCTCTCGGGAAAGAAGATTGTGATTGGGTATGACACACGCCGTAATGCGGACAGGGTCGCTGAATGGACGGCATCCGTCTGCCTTGCGAATGGCTTTGAGGTTGCGTTTGCTAACCGGGATACCCCCACACCGGCTTTGGTCTATTACCTGACGGATTATTTGCCTGCGGAAGATGTCGCCGGATTGCTGATCTGTACTGCCAGCCACAACCCCCCGGAATGGCAGGGGATTAAATTCAACCCTCGTTTGGGCTATCCTGCACCCTCGAATGTCACCGATTATCTTGCCTTTCATATCAATGAACTCCAATTGCTGGATGCAGGGGCGCGAACAACCGATGTGGAAGAAGCGCGCTTAAGCGGGCGTTTGAAGGGCTTTGACCCACTGGATGATTATGTCAACTGGATAAAAGACAACGGCAATGGGAATGCTCGCATCCCTGTTGATTTTGACCGTATTCGTGATTTTTTTAGCGATAAAATGCTGGTTATTGATGAGTTTCACGGCTCTGGCAGGGGGTACATGACCCGCCTGGCTGGTGAAGCGGGTGTGCGCTACACCGTTATCCATGCCCAAAGAGACCCGGAATTGACCGGTTTGGCGTATGCGAACCCCGAGGAACCCTTTATCAA
>LGHA01000056.1 GCA_001508595.1 Anaerolineaceae bacterium 46_22
CGGCCCAAAATAACGAAAAAAGAACAGAGATGGAGAGAAAAAGCACTCAATCAGATCCTTTTTTGTCATTTTTGATGGATGTGCTCTGGCGCTTTTTGGCCAGTTCTGCATTTGATAATCGTGTATTTGGTTTTTAAGGTGCTGGTTTTTGCAGTAGACTCTTTATATTATAAAGCAATTTTCATCCAGGCTTATAAAATTTTCATAAGATTGTATTGTGGTTTCAAACTTTTAATGCAACAACATTATTGAAGACCTCGTCAGGTTTATTGAAGTTTAGTGCTTTACTTATACTTTCTCGTTCTTGTTTTCTTAGTCTTTTGTATTTTTGTTTTTGCATACGAATGATTTTATCACCTCACCCGTTGCACTAAATCTTTGAATCCAAGTTTGATATATTCGAAATGCCGAACAAATCAATCCCCTTCCCCTCTTTCTGACCATCAGCGGCGTACTCTCTTTTTTATTTATTTTCAGCGACAATGCCCTTCTTTCAGATATCCATAAACAGTACAGAAACCAATCCGCTTTTCACCATCCACAATTCTCCATTCTCCATCTTTTTGCTTGATTTTTCTCCTCCAAGCGGCTAGAATTCTTAATTGCTGGATTGCCCAGCGAACTAACCCAAATTTATCGAAGAGCGAAGGTAACCCGATCACAAAGGGTGAGAGGCGCTCCGAAGGATGGAAGAATGACTGACAAAATTGTATTAGAAGCACAAAAAAGAACGCTTAAAGGGAAAAAGGTCAAAGCCTTACGGCGACAGGGCTTTCTTCCCGGGATCATTTATGGGCGATTAGCAAAAAATCAAATTGACCCCATAGCAATTCAGCTTGACCTGCACGAAGCATCCAAAACCATCAACAAGCTGACAGGCTCAAGTCTTGTTACGCTAAAAGTCGACGACAAGGATTACCCTGTCGTGCTCCGTGAAGCACAAAAAGACGTGATTTACGGCACACTAAAACACGTGGATTTCATGGCTGTTTCACTCACAGAGAAACTCCAGACCGCAGTTCCGATCGAGCTCATCGGGCAGGCGCCTGCGGAGATCAGTATGGCTGCTGTTGTGGTCACCGGTATCTCCGAACTGGAAATCGAATGTCTTCCCCAGGACATGCCTGAACGTATTGAAGTTGATGCAACTGTACTTGTTGATATCGACAGCGCCATTTACGTCAAAGACCTTGACCTGCCGGACACCTACGAAGTCCTCACGGATCCCGAAGAACTCATTGCTGGTGTGACCTATGTGACCATCGAAGAGGAAGAGGAAGAAGAGGAAGAAGACGAATTGGCTGAACTCTTCGACGAAGATATGGAACCTGAAGTCATCGAGAAGGGCAAGAAAGACGAAGATCTGGAAGAGGAAGAAGACTAATTTCCTCATCATAGCGAATCAAAAAGAGAGATGCGCACTGCAGCATCTCTCTTTTTTATTTTACAAGGACCTTAATCGTTCAAATTAAGTGCAGAGAGCAAAGCCAGTGTCATCTCTGCGCTGGCACCCCATAATTGATAGCCATCATACTGGTCAAAATAGATCACCGGAATTTCTCTGCCTGCATATGTTCTGTATTTAACCGTGTGATGTACCGGGTCAGCCAACCAATCAAGCGGAACAATAAAAGCGCTTTCAACCTCATCCGAGTTAACCTTCAATGAATAAGGCCAGGGAATCTCCCCCACAAACAAGCGCACCATGTAACCAGTGATTACGGGCATATCCCCTAAACGACCCAAAATTCGGACATCATAGGGTTTAACACCAACCTCTTCGTGCATTTCCCGTAAGGCTGTCCATTGAAGATTTTCATCATCCGCTTCTCTTGCGCCGCCTGGAAAGGCAACCTGGCCGCGATGCTCAACCAGTTCCTGTGAACGCAGGGTTAATAGCACGTGCCAATGCCCATCCTTTTTTAACAGTGGGATGATCACTGCTGCCTGCCTGTAATTTTTCAGGTATTCTGATGTTAAAATCTCAGCATACCGCTTGTTTTGCTGAATTTGATAAGCGGATAAAGCATCCGAAATCTCTTTACTTGTAAGCTTAACCATGTATTTTGTATTCACCAACCATTATAACTTGCTGTAAAAATCTTAACCTTCTTCAGGTCTTTCCATCACAGAACGAGCAAAAACAAGATAGCCCGTGTGCGCCACCATCCGATCTGTTGGACGTAAACGTTCCCAATCTGGTTTGTAAAAGCGCAGCATCAATTCACATACTTCAATAAATGCAAAATCGTTTACAAGCAATTCGGGCAAGACTTTATTAACCTGGTTGGTCGTGGGAAGGATCATCCCCAAAAAACCGCCCAATTTCAGGGCTGCTTTTGCCTGTGAGATGTAATCATGAGGATTAGGTAAATCATAAAAAACCGCATCTACCCCTCGTTCTTCAAATCCATTTACTGCATCACCAAGTTTCAAATCAACACGATCCAGAAGTCCAACACGCCGCAAATTATTTCGTGCCAGATTCTGCATTTGTTCACGCTGTTCGTAGGAGATAACTTTGCCTGTGTCGCCCACCAGGTAAGCAAAAGCCGTGGTGAGCGCACCGGATCCTGTTCCAGCTTCCAGAACATGAATACCCGGACCAATACCCATCACCATCGCAATGTAGCCAATATCTTTGGGATAAATAATTTGCGTATTCCGTTTGATCTCAGTGATCAAATCTGCCAAACCGGGACGCATCAAGAAGAAGGGACTTCCCGTGTGACTGGAAAGCCGGCTGCCCCAGGGTTTACCAATAATATCATCGTGCATGATCTCGCCACGATGCGTCTGAAAGATAGCACCGGCTTTCAAGGTAATAAATTGGCTTTTGTGGCGGCGACCTAAAAGCTGTACCAGGTCACCTTCACGAGCAACAGCATCATAATTTTTCCAGGTCATCATGTTATCCAGATCTGACTTTTATAGACAACTTCCTTAACGGTGTTTACGGTTAAATTGTTGGATGATGCTTTGTCCAAAATCCGTTACTTTAAAATCAAACACAAAATATTTCGGTGAAATCGGAACATCCTCCCTTTCCATTTGAATAATTCCCAACTTATTCATCGGATCGAGGACAACGTTTATCAAAAAATACTTCTTTAGCACTGAAGGATCTTCTCTTCTCGGAAAACGAATCCAGTTTGGGGATTTTTTATCAAGGTCCTTAATCAATTGTTTAATGTTAATCTCTTCCTGCGTTGGATAAGAAAGCAAGATGTCAACAATCAACCCTTCAAATTCATTATGTCCTATCAAGTCTTCGTAATCCGCCCAAGGATACCAGTAGAACCAATTCAACCGTTCAAACCAGCTTTTTACCATATACCAGGCCTGCTCATGGGGGGCTTGATTTAAGAAATTTTCTCCTAAAAAGGACAGGTGCCATTCTAAATCTTCACCGCCCAAAATTAATTGCGTAAAATTGGCAAAATTATGGATAAAAACAAGATCTGGAACGTCATCCTCTGTGCGTAATTTATAAATACGACCCCCTAAGTCTTCATCCAAAACAGGCGGGTTAACAAATTGAGCCGTCAAAGCACGGATATGCTTCAAAGGGAAATTACCTGTTGCTTTGGTGCCCTTGACGCGGTGATTCTGGAGATAATTCAACATCGTCACCATATCCCGGCGGAATGGAAGCGCTTCTGCAAATTTTTTCTCGTCATTTGTAGCATTTTTTGTCCAATCACTGGAAAACTCGTCGAACAGGCTGTAATAACTAACTTCTGTGACCCAGGAAGACTCATGCTCCAATGTATGAATTGGATAATCCCTTGAAATTTTCTTATTGATCTTTCCAATATCAATCCTCTCAGGGTCGAAATCCTCAGGAATCCAAACCATATCATTGATAAAGTCTGAGTTTTGTGGACTTTGGCGGTTTTCTAAATACATCTGATACATAAAGGGTCCGCCAAAATCTTCCAGAGGACCAGCCCGTTTCCCATCAACACAAACAGGCATTAACAAATCTTCCTCATCTGTTGCCAGCTTTTCAACCAGAATTGTATGGCGCCAGCCATCACCCAAATCATATTCATAGCTAAATTTATCTCCTGCGCCCACATGTTTTGGGATTAAGTCAGCCAGAACCGAAGCGCCTGCATCCTGGTACCGATAGGCATCTTCCTCCCAATCGGATGAATTTACAAATGCCATATCCTTTATTGTAAAGATAAAAAGATGTTGGTCCTCCCATCCAAAACAATATTGAATAATGTGATGTAAATCAAGCAAGGTCATTCTTGCCGGGAACATGATTCGCCGATATATCTCAGGCTTGATGAAATCCAATGAAATCTTTAAATATAGGACGTTATTTTCCATCATCTCCTCACTTTTATTATGGTTTCAGGGTTTCCTTGAAAAAATCGGTGATCCTGTTGTAGCAAACCACCTTGTTCTCGTACTTCTCAACACCATGACCTTCATTTTCAAACAACAGGATTTCAACATCCCTTCCAATTTCCTGGAGATGATTGACCAGATCTTCGGATTCTTCCGCAACAACTCGGGGATCATTTCGCCCCTGGATAACCAGCATCGGGAAATCAATATTCTCAATATAGGTCTTGGGCGATCGATCTTTGAGGAAGGCAAGATCCTCCGGGTTTTCTGGATTACCCAAAGCCACATAGAAGTAAGGCTTCCATGTGGGTGGGATTCGTTCAACAAATGTTTCCAAGTCATAAGGTCCGAACATATCAACAGCAGCCGACCATAAATCGGGATGACGCCCTGCCAGGGTTAATGTCATATAACCGCCATATGACCTTCCCACCACACCCGAGCGGCTGACATCCAGCCGCGCATCTTCAGATAAGACATGCTTCATTGCATGAACATGGTCCAAACGATCCTGTCCACCCCAATCACGGTCAACATGTTTGGTATAGCTCAAGCCGTAGCCCGTGCTCCCCCGAACATTGGGAACAAAAACAGCAAAACCCTGTAATGTCAAAAACTGGATCAGGGGCATTGAAAACCATGAGAAATCCGGACGTTCCTGGCCTTGTGGTCCGCCGTGAAGGTAATAAACCACAGGTCGTTTACCTTCAAAACCCAAATCGGGTGAAGGCATGTAAAGCCTGGATGAAACCCGCAAACCGTCAAAACTGGTGTACGACAAATCTTCCCCTTGTGAAAGCAGTGCCTGCGGGATGCCAAGGATTGATTCTCTCGTGTGCTGCACAATTCTGTCCCGGTCTTTGCCCTCAATCGTATAAATTTGGGTGGGTGAAACAGCTGTTGAAAATGCAAGGGCAAATGTATCGCTGTGAGGGTCGTACTTAATGGCTTCAAGCACACCCGCTGAAAGGTGCCCCTTACCGACCAACACATTAATCGCTCGCATCACCTTTTGCTCATCATCATATTCAGCCTCGTACACCCAACTGACACTGTCAATATTGAATTCCAATAAATAACGTCCATTTTCCAATCGTTCCAGGCCGTCAAACTCACCCATCCCGCTGTGAGCTAAATCAGCAAATGAAACTTCAACGACCTCCTCCGGTGAATCAAAAGCGAGGTAACCCAAGCCATAAGTATCCTGGAAAATAGCATTTGCAAACACCAAACCATTGCCATCCTCAGTGAAAAAACCACTACCAAAGGCAATCAGGGGAACTTCCTCGCCCTCCTCGCGATCTTCCAGCGGCTTTCCATAAAGTCGTTTAATTTCCTTGCCTCTTTCCCACAGGAATGCAACTGTGTCTCCTACCAAATATCCCTCAACAAGGACAATGCGTGAGGCATCTTCGCTGATGGCTGCCGGGTAACCGCCGTAAGGGCTGGCATAAATCTCTTCAACTTCATTGCTGTCTAAATGGCAGAGATAAGTCCGCAGCATACCCTCTTCGCGAGATTCGGCAACAATCAGGCAAAGGTTCTTACGAGCATCCACATCCCCAAGATGACAGCGCGTGTTCTCAAAAAAATTATTGAAGGCAGGTTTCGGGAAACCACCGTTAATGGGGATCATCATCGGTAAGTAATTTTCATCACCGTCCTGATCGATCATCACCAATATTTTCCCCAAATCTTTTAGAACAGCAAATGAAGCCCCCCCAATTAAATGCGGATTCTGAAGCACAATATTCGGCGGCAGCAGCGGTTCAGGTACGCTTCCGCCATGATCCATGACATACAAACTATTATGTCCGCTGATGTTTGATATAAAGTAAATCCGGTCTCCAACAACTTCAGGGCGTAAGAACAATCGAGCAGATAATAATGCTTCAATTCTGTAATTCATTTCATTTATCTCCTATGCATTTTCTAAATCAACCAGGCTCAGCCAATAAACAAGCGCTAATAACAATAAAGATCCTAAAATTCCCATACCGAGATGAATCGTGCCAAGGTCAAGAAATTCAATACCCAGCATGCCTGCCAGGAAATGACCGCCAAAAAAGCCTATAAGGCTAAATACCAGGTACAAAACCAAGCGGCCTAAACTTCCACCCCGCCACAAATGCAAAAGGCTGCCAAACATCATCGCAATAAAAAATGAGAACACTACAGCTGGAAAAGTCATTAATCCTTACTCCTTCATTTCTTTACACAAGACAGCTTAAGAAAAATGCTGGATAATGCCGCCGCCCAGGCATTCCTCACCCCGGTATAAGACAGCAACCTGCCCGGGTGTAATCCCACGTAAAGGTTTCTTGAATTCTAATCGAAATTCAGTTTCTGCGGCATTGGCTAAAACCGCCTCCTCAGGCTTAGCACGATATCGAATCATCACCTCATATGCCTGACCGGTCTCAGGTGCTTCACCTGAAATCCAGCGAGGCTGAACTGCAATTAAGGCGCTTTTGCCCGTTTGTTCAGCAAAACCAACGATCAATCGATTATTTTCAACATCTTTATCAATCACATAATAAGGCTCAGCTGCAGCGATACGAATGCCCTTTCTCTGACCAATGGTATATAATGCCAATCCCTCGTGCTGTCCTAATACATTCCCATGGAGGTCAACAATCTCTCCCTGCTCATAGGACTCAGGCGCATATCGCTTTAAAAAGTCACGATAATCCACATTTCCCAAAAAACATAAATCCTGGCTGTCCTGACGGTCAGCCACGGGCAATGACATTGCTTGCGCCTGCGCACGCACTGCGTCCTTTGTCATATCACCAAGGGGCAGAAGACTGTGACTGAGTTGAAATTGAGAGAGCAACGAAAGGACATAGGACTGGTCCTTTGATCGGTCCACCCCCCGTAAAAGCCGCACTTTTCCAGAAGAAGGCTGCACAATGCGGGCATAGTGACCGGTAGCAAAGTAACTTGCACCCTGTGCCAATGCATAAGATTGTAAAATGCCCCATTTCACCTGGGGATTGCAAAACAGGCAGGGATTGGGTGTCATTCCAGTTAAGTATTCACGTAAAAATTTTTCAACAACGGTTTGGTAAAACTTATCTCGAATATCGAGCAGCACAAAGGGGATTCCAAGGGCATTTGCAGTAATTTCAGCAAGTTTTTCAGGGGCAGGCAAATCATTGATCACAGCTTGCCATTTTGGGTCCTTCCAGGTCTGCATGTGAATGCCCGTTACAGCGTAACCTTGCTCTAATAATTTAGCAACAGCGACAGCGCTGTCCACACCCCCACTCAT
>LGHA01000057.1 GCA_001508595.1 Anaerolineaceae bacterium 46_22
CTCACTGCAAGAGCGGCGACCACCGTTTTACCTGAGCCTACATCTCCTTGTAAGAGACGGTTCATCGGTTGACCCGAGTTGAGATCTTTTCGAAATTCAGATAGCACTCGCATTTGGGCGTGGGTTAAGGAGAAATCGAGGTTTGTAATACGGTTAACAAGCCATTCGTCATCCACTTCATAGGGGTGTCCCTTTTGGATGGACCATTCATATTTCTGCTTCAGCACACCCAGTTGAAGCAAGAAAATTTCGTCAAAAGCGAGGCGATAGCGGGCTTTCTTGAGGTCTGGTACTGTTTCAGGGAAATGGATTTCTTTCAAAGCTGAAGAAAGGTCCATCAGGTCTGCATCTTCGAGGATGTACTCTGTCATAAACTCCGGAATTTTAGGTGCCCATTCGTTGACGACATTGAAAATCATCCGGCGAAGCCATTTTTGGCTTAATCGAGCGGTCAGGGCGTAAACCGGAACAATACGCTTGGTATTTAACTGATCCTTCTCAACCGGTTCATAATCCGGGTGATACATCACCAGGCGTCCCATGTACTGCTCAACTTTGCCGGAAATTGAAAGGAACATATTTTTCCGGAGGTAACGCAGGTGGTACTCCTGGTTGAACCACATCAGTTGAATGCTGCCGGTATCATCAGACACAATTGCCTGGATGATTTTCCGATTCTTGTTGCGTGTGTTAAACGTTGTAATGCTTTTTACATAGGCTAATACAGTAACTTCTTCGCCATATTTTAGATCTTTGATGAGCTTTAGCTCGGAATAATCATCATAACGGCGGGGGAAGTAATACAGCATATCTTCAATCGTATGGAGGTCTAATTTCGCCAGCAATTGTGATTGCTTTTGCCCGATTCCTCGGACGGCGGTCACCGGGGCTTTTAAGCCTGCAGGCGACGCTTCATCCGGGATTGGTACAGGACTATCGGACCGCCTTCGTGCGGAACTGCGCTGATGCGTTTGGCTGTTCCCCTGATTATCCCTAAGCTTGTCCCTGGTTTGAGGAGGTTCTTCACGTACAGATTTTTGTTCTGTTTGATTCGGGCTTTCCAGGTATTTGATACCCGGGATATCTAAAATATGCCCAATTTCTCTGAGCGTATGGACTCTTCCCTGGATATCCATGTTGGGATACTCGTTTAGGGCTGCGGTCACTTTTTGAATATCATCTTCTGATAAGCCGTCCGCTCGCGCTTCGCCCACCCAGGTATCGGTTAATTTCTCTAACCCCCCGACAACCGCCTTATTTGTATAGCCAAATTCGGACTCAAGTTTAAAAATTTTATACAGTTTTTCTGTGGATCGTTGCATTGTAATTTAATAGCCTTTGAATTATGAATGACTTTAATTTTAGCGTAATTTCTTTGTTAATTGTATTCTTTCCTCAATGAGGATGCCCTTACATATTGTATCATCAGCATGACTAATTAATACCCACGTCGAAAGTGTACCTGGAATGGATTTAATAAAGAAAACCCCGGCTGCCGGGGTTTAAATAGAAAAAGACTCAACCACCTTTTGCAATTATTCGATTGAAATAATTAATTGATAATGGGGTTGACCGCCTTCATGGACCTCAATTTCATGACTCGGGTAAATGGACCGAATTTTATCAGCAAGTTCGTTCACCCGGTTTAACTGGATGTCTTCGCCATAGAACAGTGTAATGCGTTCATAATCACTCGTATCCGCAGCGACTAATAATGACTCACAGGCTTCTTCGATTGAGTGCGTTGAAGTGACCAATTTCCCATTGTGCAGGGCAATCACCTGTCCATTTTCAACCTGGACGCCGTCAATTTCAACTGTCCGGGTAGCTGTTGTGATCTCACCGGTCTCGACTTCAGAAATTGCCTCATTCATTGCTTTAACAACCTCATCAAAATCGCTGTCCGGGATCAATCGGAACATCGCTGATAATCCCTGCGGTACGCTGATGGTGGGGATAACAGCGACGTTCTTAACAGTCATTGAAGCTGCTTCCTTGGCTGCCATGATGATGTTTTTGTTATTCGGCAGGATGATGATTTTGTCTGTGGGCAAGTTTTCAAAAGCCGCCAGGAGTTCCTTGATGCTCGGGTTCATGGTTTGCCCACCGTGAACAAGGGCAGCAACGCCCAGGCTTGCGAAGATGCGGGATAATCCCGGACCGGGAGATACAGCTACAACGGCAATCTCATCGGGTTGGACGGGCGTTAGCTTAATTTTTGGATTTTTATTGTTCTTGCGTTCATCCATCTGAGCCACAAGGTTTTCCATCATCACCTTTTGAATGGTGCCCAAATTCATTGTGTGGTCGATCGGCTGGTAACGACTTTCTAATGGCACATGGATGTGCATTCGATACATGCCATCACCTTCACCCACCTGGATAGATGTGCCAATTTTTGATAATTCATCATAATATTCTTCAAGGTTGAAGGATGCTTGTGGGGTGAAGTCAATCACCACTTCATAATCCTGGCCTTCTTCAACGGTTTCCAATGCGTTTTCCAGGTCCATTTCTGACAATGGTAAAACCTCAGTTACAGCCTTATCAAGGGAGTCGCCGTTGATAAAACGCCACATACCTTCAAATAAGAACATCAGACCTTTTCCACCCGAATCCACAACACCAGCTTGTTTGAGGATTGGCAGGAGGTCCGGTGTTCGTTCCACAGAGGCATTTGCCGCCTCAACGATATCCCACAGGACTTCTGTGAAACTGGAGGTCCGTTGAACGGATACGGCTGCCTGAGCAGCGATGTCTTTAATTACTGTCAGGATCGTTCCTTCTACAGGTCGAACAACACCTTTATAGGCTGTTGCCCTGGATTCTTCAAGGGCATCAGCCAGGAGTTTAACATCCATGGTGGGATGGTCATTTAATGCGCGGGCAAAACCACGCCAAATCTGTGAAAGGATAACGCCTGAATTACCCCTGGCGCCCATTAAAGCGCCACGAGCAATGCTGTGGGCAAGCTGCCCTACATTTGATGTGCCTGAGGTTGAGACCTCATCAAAGGCTGCCTGCATTGTAAGGACCATATTTGTGCCGGTATCCCCATCCGGCACAGGAAAAACATTCAAACTGTTGACTGTTTGCTGATTTGTCTTAAGCCATATCATGCCTGCTTCAAGCAGTGTTTTCAAACCCTGTCCATCAATGGGAACAGATACCAGCTTATGTCTTTCAGCTGTCGATAATTTTGCTAGTTCGGGAGCACTCATAATTCTCCAATAAATAAAAACGCAATAATTTCAATCTTAAAAATAAAGCAGATAAATTAATCCATGTTGCTGATACGCAAGCCGCGTACATGAACATTGATTCGTCGAACAGGTAAGCCTACCGTTTTTTCGACGTTGTATTTTACACTATTCACAACACTATTGGTGATGCTTTTGATGCGCGTGCCATATTCAACAACAATGTAAATATCGATCACCAGGCCGTCGTGCTCAAAATCAACTTCTATGCCAAATTTGGCATCTTTGCTGAACAACCGACGAATGTTTTCCTTGAGGTTCTTGGGTGACAATCCAACAACACCATAGGATTGAAGCGTTGTTTGCCGTGCAATCGAAGCAATTGCATCTTTTTGTATCAGAATGCTTCCTAATTCGTTGTGTTTGTTTTCTATTTCTGCCATATCTTCCTCACCAACTTGCTTGATGCTTTAATTTGTGTGTGGTAAAATCATTTTTTGTTTGGGATAAAGAAGTACCCAAACCTGGTAATTATACTTTAAAGTTTTTGAAAGGACGACATCATGGCGATCTGTGAAAAGTGCGGAAAAAAGACCACCTTTGGTCAAAGCCGAAGCCACTCCATGCGAGCAACAAAACGACAATTCAAGCCAAACCTTCAAAAGGTCACGGTATTTGAAAACGGACGAATGGTTCGTAAGACTTTGTGCACCCGTTGCATCCGTACATTAACCAAATCCACTAAATAGTTATAACACTTTTAGGAGGCTAAAGTCGCGGTTTTGTGCCGCGATTTTTCCTTTTAAGGGCTACAAAATCAAAGCATGCCGTAGTGCTGCAATTCCTGCAGCAATGCCGTCCTTGTGTTCAAAGATTGCAGATCCAGCAATAAAGTTCCTTGCCCCAGCATCGTAACAGGCTTTAATCGTTTTGCTGCTGATGCCGCCGTCAACCTGGATGCTCGCTTCCGAACCGCTTGTTTCAAGTAAATGCTTTGTTCGGCGAATCTTGTCGACCATCGATTCAATAAAGGACTGTCCACCGAAACCTGGGTTAACTGTCATAATCAGTACTTTGTTGACATATTCTGTTAACTCAACGAGCGTGTTGACCGGGGTTCCCGGATTGATAACGATTCCCGGGAACATACCCAAATCTTGAATGGTCTGAAGGGTGCGATGAATGTGTGGGCAGGTCTCGTAATGAACAGTGATATAATTTGTACCCGCATCAGCAAAGGCTTGCAAGTGTTTCTCAGGCTCAACAATCATCAAGTGCACATCGATCGGTAGATTGGTGGTTCGCTTTACAGCTTTGACCACATTGGGTCCAAAGGTGATGTTGGGAACAAAACGTCCGTCCATCACATCCACATGAATCCAATCTGCACCACCTTCTTCGGCTTGTTGCACCTGTTCTCCCAGGCGGGTTAAGTCTGCAGAAAGAATGGATGGGGCAATAATGATTGACATCGTTTTCCTTTAACTAAACTCAGGGGTTGATTGTGAAATAAATATAAAGCCAGAATGGAATTAAACCAAATACGGCAGTGAAGGCTAACAAGCCAAGGATCCAGGTGACCCAATCAATGGGTCCAACCTCTTCAATCAGCTCTTCTGGTTCGGGTTCGTATTCCTCATCGCTGCTGAACGGCTCGGTAATTGGTTTTACAGCGGGTCGATAGTTATTATTGGTTGTGTTAGCTTGCGGGAGGACAATGGGTCCCGTTTTCTCTTGATTGATACTGCCAAAGGATAACAGAACACGACCCAATTGGTCTGCTGTTCGATATCGGGCAGAGGGTTCTTTTGAGAGGACTTTAAGCGTGATTTCTTCAAGGGCTTGGGGGATGCTTGGGTTTATGCGTCGTGGTGGAATGGGTTCCTGAACGCGATGCAATCTTGCTAATTCAGTCGATTCGCTGGCTTCAAAGGGGAGCTGCCCCGTCAACATTTCGTATAGTATAACGCCTAACGAATAAACATCTGAAGCTGGTGACGGCGCCTGTCCGGCAGCCTGCTCAGGTGAGAAATAATGGGGAGAGCCCCAGACGACCTCACTTTTTTCATCAGGATGGATGGTTGCTAAAGCGCGTGCAATCCCAAAGTCAGTAACCTTGAGACGGAAATCATTTGAAACGAGCATATTGTGCGGTTTGACATCACAATGAACCAAACCTGCACGATGTGCGTAACCAATGCCTGCACAGGCTTGCGTCATCAAACCCACCGTATCTTCAATACTGAAGCGCTTTTTTTCACGGATCAGGGATTTAAGGTCGGTGCCATCAATGTATTCGATCACGATGAAAACTTGGGACTCATCCAAACCGAAGTCATGAACAGTCACGATATTAGGGTGTGAGAGATTTGCTGCTGCTCTTGCTTCTTGCTTGAATTGTTCACGAAAATCACGGTCGTTTGTGTAATCTTCGCGTAAGATTTTTACCGCCACCGTCCGTTCAAGCATTTCATCGAGGGCTTTATACACGACAGCCATCCCCCCGGAGCCAAGGGGTTGTAACAAGCGATAGCGGTTGTTCAGTAATGCATTTTCTTCCATAATTAAGCGTTTTTCCTGAACTGATTATAACATAGAGGGTCTTAACAATTAATCCACCTTTATAAAATATCCAAAAAATATTTTAGAATTTTCAACAACAATCAGGATGGGCTATAATTACGGAAGTCAAAGATTAAAGGATATGGAATTTGTTGATGGGTAAATTTAGCTTAAAAGCATTATGGAACCCGGTTACATTATTAACCAGCATCATCCTTATTGCGGGATTGGTCCTTGCTGCGATGGCGGTCATTTTTCTGGGACGAAACCAAACACCCGCAGCAAATGCAACCCCAATCGTAACAATCATCCCTGCGCCAACCTTAACCCCAACCCCGGTACCGCCAACGCGGGTTCCCTCACCAACACCGACAACGATTTTCTTTTTACCTGAGGGCGTGATTGGTGTAGGTGCATACATTCAGGTATCCGGAACCGATGGGGCGGGACTGCGAATGCGTTCGGAACCTGGTTTAGCAAGCCAGGTGAATTTTACAGCCATGGATTCAGAGGTGTTTTTGGTTATCGACGGTCCAGTTGAGGCAGATGGTTATACATGGTGGCATCTTGAGGCACCTTATGATCAAACCCGGAATGGATGGTCAGCTGGCGATTTTCTAACGACAATTGAGGAAGAGGTCGATCAATAAATTTTTATTTATTTCAGGTCATGTTCCATTCGCAAATTTCATCCTTATGACCTTTTCCAGTAAAATAAATGAGATCGATAAGATAATTTTGGAGTAAAAACGCTGTGTTTGAATTCTTCAAATCATTATTTTCAGAAGAAAAAGAGGGTGCCGCTTGGGGCAAGTCCTTACCCCATGCAGATGATTTCGAGGATGTCACAGCCATTTCAGAGCCTAAAACCAAAACCGTTTACAGGGTCGCAAGCTGTCAATCGAATGGTAGGGCTCGGACGCATAATGAAGACACGATTTTCACGCTCAATAACCTTATCGACGGTTTCGATTCTCCGGTGTCTTTTGGCATATATCTCGTAGCAGATGGGATGGGTGGGCATCAAAGCGGTGAGATAGCCAGCAGCTTGGCAGCCCAAACAGCCACCCGTTACTTAATGGAAAAATTTTTTTACGATTTTGTGTATGATCGTAAAAATTTCACCGACGATGAGGTAAAGCGCCTTCTGAATAATGCAGTGGATGCCGCTCAGAAATCGATCAGCCAAAGGGTTCCTGGCGGCGGGACAACACTTACCCTTGTACTGAATTTAAGTGATCGACTATTTTTTGCTCACGTTGGGGACTGCCGTTTATATGTGATTGGGCTTGATGGGCAATTGACACTCAAAACAAAAGATCATTCCCTGGTGAAGCGCCTGGTTGACCTGGGAGAGATAACAGAAAATGAAGCAAGTTTTCACCCACAAAGGAATGTGCTGTACCGGGCTTTGGGACAGAACGATCCCTTTGAAGCGGATATTGATCAATTTATCCTCAAAAAAGGAGAACGGTTTATGATTTGTTCTGATGGTTTGTGGGGGGTCCTTGAAGAAAATCAAATGAAAGAAATTTTAAATGATAGGCATTTGAATTTTGAGAAGATCGTTTGCAGCCTAGTTGATGCTGCAAATGAATCGGGTGGACCGGATAATATCAGTGTGGTCCTGGTTGAAAGGTTAATCTAATAAAGGGAGAATTCAGGAGAAATTATGTTTGATTCCACATCACGTAAATATCGCATTTTGGTCGTAGACGACGAACGCCGCATGGTTGGCTTCATCCGTCTTAACCTTGAGCAGGATGGATTTGAAGTTATTGAAGC
>LGHA01000058.1 GCA_001508595.1 Anaerolineaceae bacterium 46_22
TAATAAAGACTGGAGGAAGAACATGACAGAAAAACGCAGGAAGTACAGCAAGGAATTTAAGTTAGAAGCAATCCGGATGTATCAAAATGGGGAACGGTCAATAAAAATTTATGGATATTTAAGCTTCCGCTGCTATCCTTGATCTTGCTTCGTGAATAGCATCTTCAATTTGTCGAGTGTGTTCTTGTATATGCCTGATAGAATTCAATATTTCCGTCCCCAATCGCCAATAACTTGCTTTTCTACGAGCAAAACTCTGATCCAGAAAAGCAACACTTGCGACGGTTTCCTTCAAACTTCGTCTAAATTCTGCCATCAAATCATCTACTGTTGGGTACGTTGTCAGGGTTGCACGAATTCGAAAGAGCTGATCACCAGACCAGTCGTCCTGGAACCGTTCCTGACCCGCCACAACATCGTTGATATAGGTATGCAATTCACGTTCATTATGGATCAGGTGAACCAGGGTTTCTTTTGCAGACCACTCATCCGGACCCGGAGAGAAAGAGGCTTCCGCGTCGGTAACATCTGTCAGAACACCCTCCAGGGCTTCTAAAGATTTGGATATAAAATTCTCCAGTTCCTTGGCTAATTCCTCTGATGTTTCCGGTATATCCTCAAATTTTTGAGGTTTTGTATCAATCGAAAATGTCTTTTTTGTATTTTCGCGATAAGCAGTGACAGTGATCTCATCCCCTGCAGCAAATTCCAACATCAAAGCTAACAATGCCCTGACCCCATCAATGGGTTGATTGTTTACAGCAACGATCACATCGCCTTTTTGAATGCCAGCCTGGTCAGCGCCGTAACCAGGCACCAATTCCTTCACCTTTACACCTTTATTAACAGGAACATTTAGCTCTTCCAGTGCAGTCTTGGTCAGGTCCGATAAATCTTCTGGATAAATGCCAATCAAAGGTCGCTCTACAAAGCGCAAATCCTTCCCCACTTCAAGGGTGGATTTCAAATTCTTAAGTCCCAGCGCCCATCCTTTGGATATTTCCTCACGAGACTTTGCCCATTCATCGCCCTCGCCAATCCCTGAATGGCTGATCCTGACATTATGAAGATCTTCATCGTCAAGCGGTGTAATTGTTACATCAACATCCGTCCAGCCTGGCTCATCCTTTCCAATCCATTTAAATGAAATCGCCTTTTCGGGAATCAGCCTGGTGAAGTGACCGCTTGCAAAATAGCCGCGATTCCAAACCAAATAAATCCAACCCCCTTCTTCAGGATTTGTTGTGGCAATATCACACAGCCATTCTCGTAAAGCCGTACTGGAAGTGAAAGCGCGATAAATTAATTCAACCGGGGCAGTGATTGTTTTCTCAAAAACAAAGGCTTTTTCAAGAGACATAAGCATCCTCCATGAGGATAAAATTTGCAGTGTTATTGTAATTAAGTATACCTTGATTGAAAATTTGCGACAACGAAGGTCTTTTATGCCCGGGCTTTAACCCCTTTGACGATCCCTAAAATAAATCATGGGGCCGCAAACCAATACGCTGAGAAGCAGTCCAACATCTTCATATAAACCCATAATCACCGGAAATATTCCAGTCAGGTTGAACAGATATGGCAGGACAAGCAGCCTTGCAGGGCTTTTTCCTGTTCACATCATGATCCCAAGTATAAATACGGTGGTAGGGCAGGGCGTCAGACTAAAAGTAAGCGTATGAGGAAAATTGTGTCCAAATAAATATACTGCATATGGATAGCCAATCATAACTATCAAATTTCTTCCAAATATCAAGATGTAATTATTCAAAGCTATTTTTTCAGATATTGAATAATTTTCTAAGCACCCATTAATTTGTGACTATGCGTCAGGCACAAGAAAAGGTATCATCTAAAAGATATTCGATTACAATTAAATGCGGATTTATTAACAATTCTGCAAATAACAGGAAGACATTATGGCTGGATTATCACATGAACTTGGGATTGACCTGGGTACACTAAACACCAGGATAGCTGAAGGCAATAACATTCTGCTTCAGGAACCAACTATCGTCGCTATTTTGATGGAAGAATTAAAAATTGTAGAGATCGGACAGTCCGCCCTAGACATGTTAGGGCGCGTTCCTGAATCCATTGAGGTTGCCCGACCGATGCGCAATGGTGTTATTGCAGAATTTGAAATAACCGAAAATCTTCTCAGGTACATGGTTAGAAAAGTCACCGGGCGAATGCTTTTGTTCCGCCCAAAGTTGATGGTCACTGTCCCTTATGGCGTAACAAGTGTCGAAAGGCGTGCAGCCTATGAAGCTGGTCTTGGCGCTGGCAGCCGTGATGTCAACCTGATCCAGCAGCCGCTCGCAGGTGCGATCGGCATCGACCTGCCCATCGGCACCCCTACAGGAAACATGATCGTCTGCGTGGGCGGCGGGACAACCCAGGCAGCCGTGCTTGCCATGCACGGTATTGTTTCAGCAGATACCAGCCCCATAGCCGGGCTTAAGCTCGATGATGCGATCATCGATTATGTACGCAGAAAATACGGCCTGATCATAGGGCAGCCAACCGCCGAGCAGCTCAAAATACGCATTGGCGCAGCAGTGGATCAGGATGAACAGGAAGCCATGGAGATCCAGGCGCAGGACCAGGTATCAGGGCTGCCAAAACCCGCAACACTGACCACCGATGAAATCGTAGAAGCACTGCAGCCACCACTTGAAGAAATTGCGAGCACAATTCGTCGCGTTTTAGAAAAGACACCACCCGAATTGATTTCCGACATTATTGATCGCGGCGTTGCACTGTGCGGCGGCACTTCCCTTCTGCGCGGCATTGACAGGTATCTGACCAAAGCATTGGGGATCCCTGCCTACCTGGTTGATAACCCCACGACATGCGTGGTTGAAGGTGCAGCGAAATCGTTTTCCATGCTTGAAGTTCTGAGCCGAAGTCTTCCACGAGGAATCTGATCGATCGAGGCTTTCCAATGTCAGCTGAAAGTCCACACAAAATAATGAATGAAGAGAATGAGATAAGGGTTTTCTTTCCGAAAGACCACAATTTCAAACGATGGGTCATGCTTATTTCAGGTGGCTTGCTGATCCTGGCTGCTTCATTATTTCTGACTTTGATTGCGCTCAACATTTATACGAGCGTCCTCAGACATGGGCGTGCCGTTCTGCTAAATAAAATTACAGGCATATTCCCCATGCTGCTCATCTTGATACCAATTGGTCTTTTATTAATCTTGTGGGCGAAGAACCACTGGGAAGATCGCCTTATCCTGAACGAATCAGGGTTAGTCCAGAAAAAAGGGAAAAAAGAACAATCCTGGCTCTGGGATGAAACAGAAAAATTAGATACGATCATCACAGAAATTCGATTTGGGGGATCAGACGTTGCAACAAGGGTTAAGCTCCTGTTAACTGGCACGAATAATAAAAAATGGCTGATTCGGAACCACTATGAAAATATTTTAAACCTTGTTGACCATATTCGGGAAAAAGTCCTGCCTGACCTTTATCATCAAGCAAAACAAAATTTAGCATGCGATCAAGAAATTGAATTCCACGCTGGATTGTTTGCAGGCAAAGAAGGGCTAAGAATCGGCGATCAACAGATACCCTGGGATGAGCAAATCATTTCACAAGTAAAAAGTAATAAATTGATCATTAAGGATCAAGAAAACCAGAAACCCTTATTCAAAACAAAACTCAAAAAAATCAAAAATCTTGATTTATTATTATGCCTGGTTGAAAATCCCCCAGACCTCTCGATTTAGTCTTCACCCAAATAATACATCATCGTCTGTAACTGCAATACAGGATCGATATGCTGTGCATGTACCGTTTCGGGCAATATTAAAGAAACAGGTGCATAATTCAAAATTCCCTCGATCCCAGCCTTAACCATTCGGTCAGCAATTTGTTGGGCATATTCGGCGGGCACCGCAAGAACACCAATTTTTATGCCATGATGCTGAATTTCTTTTTCTAAATAATCAATATGCTGAATGGTGATAGATCCCACTTTAGTGCCAACGAGTTTTGGATCAACATCAAACAAGAGCTTGATCTCTATCCCTCTTCTTGGAAAACCCTGATAACGCGTCAGGGCACGTCCCAGGTCCCCTGCGCCTACCACAGCCACCTGCCAGATACGATCCAGGTTCAATATTTCCTGTAAAGCTTCAATCAGGCTGTAGATGGGATAACCCGATCCCTGCTTGCCAAAACCTCCAAAATAAGAAAGGTCTTTTCGTATTTGAGCGGCGGTTGTCCCAAGTCGTGCTGCCAGAACCCCGGAGGAAACGGTGTGCAGTCCCTCCTTTGCCATCAAATTGAGACATTGTAAATAACGTGGTAAGCGGCCAATCACGATGTCCGGTACGACTTCTTTTGTCATTGAGCAGTATCCTGTATAATAGAATTTGTTTTACTTTGCATTTTAAGCGATCCTTAATGATTATACGTCAAGCCTGCAATGCCTGCTTCGGAAATTGGAAAAGGCTAATAAAATCTACGGTTCCTTTGGCAAAGTTGAGCTAAAATTATCATAACATCAGACAATAGATATACTGGAGGACCTATGCGTGCAGGAAGAATCATTGCCTTTATTACTGCTGCGATTTTTATCATATTAGCGTTTCTGTTTATTTTAGGTGGTTTAGATGATCAAGAGGGCGACTTACGATGGGTTATCGTGGGCATTATTGGGCTGGTAATTGGCTTTGTTCTGGTTTTTGTCGGGACAAAGCTCAGTCCGCCCGTTAAAACTGGCGACCAGGTGGTTAACCTGAATGTTGACCTTCCTGGTGAGGTGGGTATGGATACCATCAAATGCCAATCTTGCGGCGCCCCACTCTCATCAGAAGATATCAAAATGGTTGCAGGTGCACCCGTTGTTGAGTGCCCCAATTGCGGTACAACCTATCAATTAACCGAAGAACCAAAGTGGTGAGTTATGAAAAAATTTAGACTTTTCCTTCTAAGCCTATTTATTATCGGTCTGTTTACACTGCCTGGTGCAGTAATAGCACAGGACTTGCGCTTTGAAGTCCCTGCATCGGAAGTCGAAGTCTATGTTGAGGAAGATGGGTCTCTTTCCCTCTGGTATTACATTGAATTTCAAAATAGGACAGGTGCAGCACCCATCGATTATGTCGATATTGGCATGCCCACATCAGCCTATAACCTGAACAATATCGAAGCTACGGTTGACGGCCAGGCTATCACAGATATCGAAAGCTCCCCATATGTGACAAACGGTTTCGCACTAGGCTTAGGCAATAATGCTATCCAACCCGGACAATTAGGGGCAGTCACTGCCTGGATCCCGGGCGTTCAAAATGTGCTCAGGCCCTATGACGGCGCAGACCGGGAAAATTATGTCAGCTTCCAATTCAGCCCGAACTGGTTCGGACCGGAATACGATAAAAGTACGAATACCGAATACCGGGTGACGATCATTCTCCCACCCGGCGTCGGAAATGAAGAGGGCGTTTACTATTACCCAAATAATTGGCCTGGTCCTGATGAGCCAGATGACATTGGATTCACCGCTGAAGGAGACCGTGTCTACTATTCATGGTTTACTGACAATGCTGACGCCCATACACAGTATATATTTGGGGGTGCCTTCCCCAGCCAATATGTGCCAGAGGATTCGATCGTAACTAAACCTGAGCCTTCCTCTCCTTCTGAGCCATCAGGGAGTGTTACCGGTTTTATACCGGCGATTTTAGGAATCCTTGGCCAAAATTTTTGCTGCTTTGGCTTTGGTTTGTTCTTTATTGCCATTTTCGGGTTCAGCATCTACCAGGGTACTGTTGGTGCACAGAAGCGTAAAATGAGCTACCTCCCACCCAAGATGAAAATCGAGGGTAATGGTATCAAGCGCGGTTTGACTGCTGTAGAGGCCGCCATCCTGATGGAACAGCCCATGGATAAAATCTTGACCATGATTCTTTTTGGCGTCCTCAAAAAGGAAGCAGCCATTGTCACCCAGGAAGATCCCCTCGAACTCGAGGTTTCAGATCCCATCCCTGAGGACCTGCATCTTTATGAAAAGCAGTTCCTGGATGCCTTTAAACAACCTGAAAAATTACGGCGGACAGCCATTCAAAACATGATGGTCTCACTCGTTACCAGCGTTACAGGAAAAATGAAGGGCTTTTCGCGCAAAGAAACGATCGCCTACTACGAAGACATTATGCGGCGAGCCTGGACGATGGTTGAAGAATCGGAAACGCCAGAGGTTAAAAGCGAGAATTACAACCAGACCCTCGAGTGGGCTATGCTGGATGATGATTACCAGGAGCGGACACGCCGCACCTTCACCGGTGGACCTGTCTTCGTCCCCATTTGGTGGCCGCGTTATTCCCCCAGTTATCGCCGCTCGATCGGTGGTGGCGTGCCAACAACTGCCAGCAGACCTGCAGTATCAACCGGTAAACCAAGCAGCAGCGGTGGCGTTTCCTTACCAAGCATCCCCGGTTCAACCTTTGCTGCCAACGTGATCAACGGCGCAACAGGAATGGCAGCCGGCGTGGTCGGCAACCTGACATCCTTCACAGATCGTATCACCAGCCGGACCAATCCAATCCCTGTATCCACCAGCACCAAAAGCGGCTCTGGCGGCTTCCGTGGCGGTGGTGGGGGCGGCGGAAGTTCCTGTGCCTGTGCTTGTGCCTGTGCCGGTTGTGCTTGCGCCTGTGCTGGCGGCGGCCGTTAAAAATAAAGGAAAAACTTTCGCTCCTGGTGTAAATCACGCCAGGAGCGAGGTTCGTATTTATGACAAATTCAAACACCTTTATCAGTAATATAAAAAATTTATTCAGACGTACAAACCTGCCCCAATCCGGGCTTTATCATTACCGACGTGAGGAACAGGACGGCAAAACTCGCATCCATTTACGGATTGATCCCGACAGCAGTGGATTGCTGATCCTCAACGCCAATCGCGTGGTGCACCTCAACCCTTCCGCAGCCTTTTTGGCTTACCTGCACCTTGAAGGCAATGACCCCGTTCAAATCGGGAAAGCCATGCAAAAGCAATTTCGTGTTACTGCTGCCCAGGCGCAGCAAGATTACATGGATTTCAGCCTGCAAATGGAAGAACTCCTTGATCCTAACGGCGGCTGTCCCGTTTGTGATTTACAACTTGAAACATCAGCACCCTTCAGCGCAAAACCCAGTGCACCCTACCGCATGGACCTGGCGATCACCTATCGCTGTAACAATAATTGCAGCCACTGCTACAACGCACGACCGCGTAATTATCCAGAAATGCCGGTGGAACAGTGGAAAAAAGTGATCGACAAAGTTTGGGATTTGCGCATCCCGCATATTGTCTTCACCGGCGGTGAGCCAACCCTGTACAACGGTCTGGTAGAGCTCGTTGCTTATGCCGAAGAAAAATGGCTGATCACCGGTCTCAACACCAACGGACGCAAGCTGGCGGATGAGGATTTTGTTGATTCGCTGGTGAAAGCCGGACTGGACCATGTTCAGATCACCCTCGA
>LGHA01000059.1 GCA_001508595.1 Anaerolineaceae bacterium 46_22
TCTTTGCACTGAGTGCATCATCCTGGTAAGCCTTCGTATCCAGGTTGAAAAAGCGTTTGATGCCCAGATGGTTAATCGAATCAATCCGGTCATTCATCTTATGCCGGTAATTTTCAAATTCTTCCAAGCGAACTTCCATGTGAGCCTCCTGTGTCATTCACCCTTTCTTCGCAAAGTCTCCCTGAGGGTTCCTACCAGCAAAATAATAATGAGGACCGTTGCCAAAAATATGATTCCATCCGTGTAGCCGATCTCTTCTGGCGTTGGCGGTTCAAGTTCAGGCGTGGGTGTTGTCGTGAGCAAATTCTCATTTTCGGGCTGATCTGTTTCAAAGCTTGCTGTTAAGGTCAATTCAGTTGTTGAGTAAAGAGAAGCTGGGTACACTGGGCGGGTAAAAGCAATGATAAAAAGCAATAGAACCACAGATGAGAGAATAAATAATAAATATTGCGGTTCAAATTTTATTTTCGTCTGCCCGCGAAGCTTATCTTGATTTTCACCCATAAACCCTATTCCTCCAAGCTTTCCACTGCCACTTGCGCCGCCTGTGAAGGATCAACCAGCCCCTGCACAACCTGGCGCGTTTGCTCCCGAATTATGGGCCCCAGGCTGGCAATGATATCGTTTGAGGGTCGCAAGCGCGTTATTAATGCTATTTGATTTAATAACGATCGCAAATTTTGATCCTGCCAGGCGTCCAAGGCGCTGGGTCGCGGGGGCAAATATCCCGAGGAAAACGTCCATTCGGATAGAAATTCTGGTTCTACAAGAAATTCAGCCAGTTCAACTGCAAGCGGGTGACGATCTTCGTCAGGTGTCGCTAATGCCCAACCCATACCTGTGCCCAATGAAACCGGGCTGCCATTTACTGGTGGTAAGGGCGCCAGGAGGGCATCAGCTGGTGCATCCTGCAAGTAATTCGACAACCAGGTCACTACCAAATCCGCCTGTCCATCGCGAAATGCCGTCCAAACCTGTGCAGATGTTTGGTATTGAAGGGAGGCTTCGGTGATATTGCCTGCCTCAACCCCTTGCTGGAAAAAGCGAAAAGTTTCAGTTAATGGCTCAACCTCCAGCATCGGTCGACGTTGGTTGTCTTGCAAGCTTCCCCCGGATGCCAGGTAAAGGCTCATTTGAAATAAGGATTGGTCACTTTCTGCAGCATAAGCCAGGGCCGTACCCGTTTCAAATATGCCGCCCCACGAACCGGGAAATTGTTCAAAACTTTCAGGTCGGTAAACCAGAACGAGTGTGTCTGAAGCAAAGGGCAATCCAAAAGTACTGCCCTGTAACAAAGCCATTTCCCGCGTGAAATCATACCAGTCGCTGTCATCAGGAATTTCGGTCAGGCTGTCCATTGGGAAAATCAAGCTCTTTAAAGCTGCATTCTCTAGATCCTGGCGCGAAAGGGCGATCAAATCGGGAAGCGCATCCGGTGCTGCAGCGCTTGCGGCAGTCAGGGCATCCAGCAGTCCACCAACACCGCTGGCTGCTTTGACCCGCACATTGATCTCAATACCATCATTTTGATCTGAAAACATTTGAAGCCTTGCCAGCAGCATCTGGCTCGCTTCTGTTTCTAAAGCCGGGTCCATTTCAGGCGGTACCCATAATGTCAAACTTGTAATCGGGACAGGTGTTGTCTCGACGGTTGTTGTCGTTCGTGGGGTGGGTGTTGACGCTTCGTTTTCTCCTGGAGAAAGGGTTGCTGTAGCGGTTCTGGCTGTTACCCAGGGCAGCTCAAAAGGCAATGCCTCGCAAGCAGACATTGCAAAAATCAATATCACGCCCAAAACCAGGGGAATTCTGATCTTTTTCAAAAGCCTTCGCCATCCTTTCAAGGGATTATTTTAAGACAATCGGCTCACTCAATAATTTAACCAGCAGCTGAACCGCATTTTCCACATCATCCGAGTCTACCATCTCAGAGGGTGAATGGATATAACGACAGGCAATTGAAACACAACCAGCCGGAACACCACCGCGAGTTAATTGTATGGCACGTCCATCCGTACCGCCAGCCTCCAAAACCTCCAATTGGTACGGGAGACCGGCTTCTTCTGCTGCTTTGATCATCCAATCAACGAGCCTCGGATCGGCAATAAAACTCGAATCGCGGACTTTGATCGCAGGTCCGTCGCCAAGGGCGGTTGCCATCTTCGGGCTAAAGCGAGGGGTATCACCGCTTCGTGTAACATCAATCGCAAAGCCTAAATCCGGGTCAATACCATAAGCGGCTGTGGTTGCGCCGCGCAAGCCAACCTCTTCCTGGGTACTGAAAACAAAATGAACCTCGTGCGGCGTGCTTTCCAATCGCCTCAATACCTCAATTGCAACTGCAGCAGCGACGCGATCGTCCATAGATTTAGCAACCATCCGTTTGCCAAGGTCAATGAAAGGCCGTTCAAAGCCGCAAACATCACCAACTTTAACAGGGCAGTCTTCTTTGCTGGTTGCCCCAACATCAATGAACAAATCTGTTAACTTGGGCGTCTTTCCGCTTTCGATGCTGTCCATACCGATCACACCCCGGGTGCCATCCATAAACAGAACCCGCCCGCCATAACAGGTCAATGGGTTGATGCCGCCAATGTTGGTAAAACGCAGGAAGCCTCTGTCATCAACGTGGGTTACCATCAGACCGATCTCGTCGATATGTGCCGAGATCATTACACGCAGCCCCTGTTCCGTCTTCACACCTTTCTTAGCAATCAGGCTGCCTAATGCGTCCACGCGCAGCTCATCAGCCGCATCACCAATCGCTTCGCGAATAACATCACGAATTTCATACTCAAAACCTGAAGGTCCTGGGGTTTCAACAAGTTGCTTGATTAAAGATTTCATCAAAGTGCTCCTAAAAGAAAGTAATAGAATAAATATCCAAAGGGATGGGCATCAATTTAGCCGCGTCTTTCACCTGCCAATAAATCCGGTGTCACACGAACCAAAGCAGCATACAGCAATCGCAATGTATTCGCCCAGTCATCAACACGGGCAAGACCTATTGCCGAGTGGGCATACCTGGAAGGTACTGAAACGCTGATGCTGGGAATTCCTGCTCGTGTTTTGTGAATCACACCGGCATCGGTGCCGCCCCCGCCGGGCTGCCTGAATTGATAAGGGATTTCCTCTTCCTGTGCGGCATCAGACAAAAGTGTCACCAACCGCCGATCTGCAATTGTGGCGCGATCCATCACATAGATGGCTGGGCCGGCATCCAGGCGGGTATTGTACTGAACGTTCTGATCTTCGTCATCCCAATGCGGAAGGTCATAAGCAGGTGTTGAATCAACAGCAATTGCCATGTCAGGATCTAACCGATAAGCCGCAACTCTTGCACCTCTCAAGCCCACTTCCTCCTGGACGGTGAAGGCTGCTAATAAATCGATATTCTCCGGGGCGTGTTTAAGAAGCTCAATCAAGATCGCAACCCCAAACCTGTTGTCCAGGGCTTTCGCCTGGATGCTGGGTCCGAATCGTTTAAACCGGGTTGCAAAAGTTGCCCGATCACCTGGCTTGACCTTCTCACCGATCTCAGGTCCCAAATCAATTCGCAGTGCATCAACCGGAATTTTATTTTTGCGCTCATCTGCGGTGGTCATGTGGATCGGCTTTGCGCCAATCACGCCCGACAAATGCTCACGCCCAACAAGAACAGCCTTGCCCGGCAATTGCCGTTCATCTATCCCGCCAATACGCTCAAACTGGAACAGGTTGTCATCATGCTTTTTGACAATCATGAACCCGATTTCGTCCATGTGCGCTGCCAGCATGACACGCACCCGGTTCTCACCACGGCCGAATTTGGTCGCGAGGACATTACCCAATGCATCCACTTTAATCTCATCTGCAAAGGGCTTGATCTCTTCAAGGACAATTTGACGCACTTCGTATTCGTCACCCGAGACAGCGGTGGCATTACACAATTTTTCTAATAATTCGATTTGGCGATCGCCAATTGTCGGTACTTTGCTTGCTTGAATATTTTGATTTTCAGTCATAAATCACTCTCCCCAATTAATCTGATCCAAAGCATCTGGCTTTAGGTCGGCAATAAACTCGGCCATTACTCGACCAGCGCGCCGAATGTCTTTCAATGAGACCGTCTCAACAGGTGTATGCATATAACGCAGCGGAATGCCAATGACAGCACAAGGGATACCTTCTGCAACAATCTGCACAGCCATCGCGTCTGTGCCTGACATCTTAGGCATCAGGTCGCGGTGATAAGGTATTTCTAATTCTTTTGCTTTTTTCTCAAAAGCATCGTACAGGGCAGGATGAATATTTGGACCGTAACCCAACCCAACGCCCTCACCGAAGGGCAAGCTTGACCAATCTGATGCACCTGGTCCTTTTGCAAAACAAACATCGATCACAATGGCAATATCAGGCTGGATATCAAAAGGTGAAGTGAAAGCGCCGCCCAGGGTTTCTTCCTCCTGCGCAGAAGCAACAGCCCAAACATCCCAGTCGTGGAAACGGTTTTGCAGCGCTTCCAGGCACAAAGTTGTGGCGGCAACCGAGACACGATTGTCAAGGGTATGCCCTGCCAGAGCTTCGCCGGTTAATTCGAGGGGTGTCTGTGCATAAGAAACAATATCGCCCACGCGAACCTTTTTTGCGAGTTCGTCAGGACGTAAGCCGACATCCACCAGCAAATACTTCATTTCAACAGGACCATCCCCAACTGATTCCGGCAGCAGATGTCCCGGGGGTTGCACGACCACACCTGGCAGTTCCTCCCGCCCATGGACAATCACGGGTTGTCCGGGAAGGATACGATGGTCAATGCCGCCAATCTGAGTGATACGGATAAAACTATCCTGGATGTGCGTTACCATCATCCCGATTGCATCCATGTGTGCCGAAATCATTACCTTGCGGCGGGGCGCATTGCCCTGTCCGCGCTTAAAGCCGTGAAGACTGCCTATTTTACTGACAGAAAGTTCATCCGTCAGCGGCGCCCAGACCTCCTGAAGGATCTCGCGAATGGGGCTTTCATAACCAGAAAGTCCCGGTGCGGTCAACATTTTTTTAAGAAATTCTAATAAATCAATCATAGAGTTTGTTCACCTCGTTGGATCTAAATTATGGGTTTTCACCTTCAGTTGGTGTCATCGTTGGCACTTCTGTAGGCGTCGGTGATATCGTTTCTGTTGGTGCAGCGGATGTTTCAGTAGGGGTAAAGCTTGGTGTCTCTGTTGGTGTCAGGGTAGCTGTTTCCGTTGGTGAATTTGTCGAGGTCGGCGTGATGGTACTGGTTTGTGTAACAGTCGCCGTAGTCGTGGGAGTCAGGCTTCGATAAGGCGTAAGGGTGATCGTCGCCGTTCGAGTAGGGCTTGGCGTCACCGTCGGGGAAACATCCTGCGGTTGATTTCGATTAATGCGCAGTACAACCATTCCCAAGAAATAACAGGGCAGCGTTATTAAAATCGTCAAGATCAGTAAATAACGAACGCGCTTTGTACTGCTTAGATTCCTCAATATGCCTCCAACACCTAAAATCATATCACCAGCCTTTAAGCTGAGCAAGTTAAGTGTATTGAAAAAAATTCTATTTACCTTTAAGCAAAAAGAAGCATCTTAGCCAAAAAGCCTCGAGATTTTTTTCAAAATCCACCAAAATGACGGTATCGTTCATCCAGGCTTATGGGCTGTAAACCACACCCTGGGAGATGTCGTTTGCACATCGGTGCGGTTCTTCAGGCTGCCATACATACCAGCAATCATAAACCCCGTTTCATTCAATAAAAACTGGATATCAGCGATGGGATAGCCACGCTCACGATGCGTTTCATCGATCCGTTCCCAACACGCTCCATGTTCCATAAAGATTGTAACATCCATCGTTGCAATCTGATTTTCGTAATCATAGGACTGCCTGTGGATCTCGATAAAGTCCTGTGCTTCGTTCTGGATATAGGTCTCCTCTCGCATCCAATCAACCGAAAGCCCATAGATGGTGTTCATATCAAAGATAAAGAAACCGCTGGGTTGTAAAGCCCGGTAAGCGCCATTGAATGCATCTTGCAAATCCCGGATGGTTAGCAAATAATTCAGGCTGTCAAAAAAGCAGGTCACCAAGCGAAACTCTCCATTAAAATGAAGAGAGCGCATATCCTCAACAAGGAAGGTCACATCCACATCGGCTTGATTTGCTCGTTCTTTAGCAAGATCAATCATCTTATGGGACTGATCAATTCCGGTCACCTGGTATCCCAATTTAGCCATACCAACGGCAAGACTCCCCTCGCCGCAAGCCATATCAAGTAATTTTGATGGCTTCACACCAATTTCATTTAAATAGTCGGGGAGCACAGACTCAACCAGGTTCTGTGAAAACCGCAAGTATGGACCCCTTTGATAAGCGGACGCAAACCGATCATAAATTATCATAACACTCCCTGCTTATGCCTATCCAAACAATTCCTCACGCTCATATTTCTCATCCAGTTTCGCCAGGAAATATGAAATCAGCGCACCTGCTGCAAATAAAACTGCACATACGGCAATGGTCCACCCGCTGACACCGCCAGGGATGATCACAATTGTCGAACCAACTACAATCCCAAGAATAAAATGATACATAAAGGCATAAAACTTTTTAAATAACCAGGCTATCAATTTTGCAAGCACCAAAACGATAAGGGTCGCGCCCAAAATTAGGGGGATTATTACGCCCAAATCGAGATGTCGAATGCCAGATGCCATCGGCTGGTATAAACCCAGGTAAATTAAAAAATTTGAGGGGCTCATCCCCGGAACAACCACACCCAACCCAATCAACACCCCGCTCAACAGCCAATTGGTAAAAGATGGTGCCAACTGCACGGTTCGGATGGTCTCCATCCAGCTCATAAAAAATACCGTGCCTATTGCAGTTAAAACCAAAATCAACCAGTGAACAGTATTTCTGCCCTTTTTCCCGGCAGTCTTGAAGAGGGATGGAAAGGTACCGGCAATGAATCCAATAAAAAGCCAGGTAAATTGTGCCGCATAATTGCTGAACGCAAAATCAACCACAGCAGAGAAGGCAACCACACCGATCGCACCGCCGATGCCGACAGGGAGGAAGAAACGGACGTTTTCGACAAAATTGTCTCTCAGGTTGCCTAAGAACCCCATCAAGCGCTCATAAATCCCAAAGACAACAGCAAGGACACCACCAGAAAGCCCGGGGGTAATGAATCCGATGCCAACCAGGATGCCTTTTAAGAAGCGAATGATCCAGTCCATAAAAGATTTCTTATTTTCGTTTTCATTTGTAATCGTCATTTTTCATCCAAATCTATTTATTCAACGTCTCTGGTTTGTGCACAAAACTGCCCTATTATATTACATGTCTAAAATATTCATCTGAATTCTCAATACATTACTTATAATTACCCATCAATTTCAGGATGCGGGCAAAATGCTTCGCCCCTTTGATATATAAATCCAGGCTGATCGACTCATTCGGTGCGTGGGCACCGCTTTC
>LGHA01000060.1 GCA_001508595.1 Anaerolineaceae bacterium 46_22
GCCTGCAATGTACCTTCAAAAAAGATTCCTGAAAGGTGGATGATCCCTGATGCATAGTGCTCATTTGGTCGCGTTATGTCCTATTTTGTTGTCAAAGTATGATAAAATGAATGTAGAAAGTTGTGTTTTGAGGTCAGTTAGATTCACATTTAAAACGGATTTTTGAGTACAATTTTTGGGGTTAACTTCCCAAAGGAAGAGATAAAAAGGGCTTAGATTCAAGTATCAAGTGCAGCAGTGATTTTTTAAGATTACCATAGGTTGAACAAAGCCAAGACACTTTCTCGGTCTGGTATTCAATCTATTTTCTACATAACGAATGTCATTTTTGGATATGTTTTTATAGTTAGTTTCCTTTGGAAAATATTGGCGAATGAGACCATTGGCATTTTCATTGGTTCCTCTTTCCCACGAAGCATATGGACGAGAAGCAAGCCCGATTTCTTGTGAATTCGAAATCTGAGATGGGATACCATCCTATTTACGAAATTGATTTTCGGGGGGAACGATTGGCATTTTTCCACCCCGGTATTGGTGCCCCCTTAGCTGCATCTCTCCTGGAAGAGATGATTGCACGCGGCTGCAGAAGGTTTATTGCTTGCGGCGGCTGCGGTGTTTTGGATAAAGATATTGCTGTTGGGCACTTGCTTGTGCCTGTATCCGCATTGCGAGATGAGGGCACCTCGTATCATTATCTGCCGCCCTCACGTGAGGTAGAGGTGGATCCACAAGCGCTTGCTGCAATAGGGCGTGTCTTTCTGCGCCATGGGATTGAATATTTGAAAACAAAGACCTGGACAACGGACGCAATTTACAGAGAGACAGCCGATAAGACCAGGATGTATTTGGAAGAAGGCTGCCTGGCTGTAGACATGGAAGCGGCTGCATTTTTTGCCGTTGCTCAATTCAGAAATGTTCATTTTGGGCAAATTTTGTACGGCGGGGATGCCGTTATCCCGAATGAATGGGACGGTCGAGTATGGACGGGCCGAAAAGACATTCGGCAGGATTTGTTCTGGTTAGCAGCTGAAGCCGTTTTTGAAATGTGAGTAAATTACCGCAGGGGGACTGGTTGGGTTTGGACCGGCTGTTGGGCTTTGGGTGTTTACAGATATCGTGGTTGGGTTCCGGCAGCGGGTACAATAAGTGTCGGACTTTGACTGATCTTGGGCAGCGAATTGTTTGGGATTTCTAATTGTTCAATGCCAGTACAGGCTGCTATTATGATAATTATGGTAAGAGCTATCACCGACAGGTTCGATAAGTCCAGTTTGATTTATTCATCGTACATTTAGAAGAAATCCTTTCGACTGAACTATAGTATTATTGGGCAAGAATCATTTAGGAGCAAAGATGCCAGATTTAAGATCACAAATTTTTCCTCGAATAAAACAGCACACATTAGGCGGACTTCCCCTGGGGGATGATTTCATTATGCCTTATTATGATGGTTTGTCTCTTGTGAATATCCCGGGCACGATCACCCAATTACTGGGAGCGCCGGCTTTTGGCAAAGCCCCTTTGGATGAAGCGATTACAAGCCACCTGGGCGGACCCTATAAGAAAGTTGTGCTGCTGCTGGTGGATGCATTGGGGGATGATCTGTTCCAGGAAATGTTAACTCCAGAGAGAGATTTGTTTTGGAGTCGCTATTTCGAGAAAGCGATTTTCAGCCCAATCACAAGTATCTCACCGAGCACGACAGCGTCAGCCCTTTCCACTTTGTGGACGGGGGAAGGGCCAGCTACCCATGGCATTATCGGTTATGAGATGTGGTCAAAAGAATTAGGCATGATCATGAATAATATTTTGCACTCGCCTGCCAGTGCCAGGAACGATACCGGGGGATTGTTAAGGTCCGGATTTGATCCTAATGACTTCATTCGAAAGCCCCTTCTCGGCACACATCTCCGGAATAATGGTGTACAGCCGACGACATTCATCCATTCCAGGATTGCCCATTCTGGGCTTTCAGTGATGCAAATGGAAGATGTGGATGTTCATACCTTTGTTGACGAAGCCGATCTGTGCATCAGTCTGGCGGATTACATCAACAGCCAGCGCAGACTGCGAGAATATATTTATGTTTATTACAGCGATGTGGATACCCTGATGCATCGATACACGGCGAAAGACCCCCGCGTTTTCTTTCAGTTTGAGGCATTTTCATCAATGTTTGAGAAGGCTTTTTTGAATAATTTGACTAAATCTGCAGCTGAGGATATCCTGCTGATCCTGGTGGCAGACCACGGCTCGATTGCGACACCCATCTACAATCATTATGATCTTTCAAACCATCCTGCTCTTCTGGATATGCTTGTGATGCAGCCTACCTGTGAAAACCGCCTGGCTTTCTTTTATATCAAACCCGGGAAAGTATCTGATGTACGAGCATATTTTGAGAAGGCCTGGCCGGAAAAATTTGTGTTGATTGATTCCAAAACTGCGCTTGAAAGCGGCTTGTTTGGGGAGGGTCCGTTTATTAAGAATGTCCAGGATCGGTTGGGCAACCTGATAGCTGTTCCTAAGGGTGATGCTTATTTGTGGTGGGCACCAAAACCCAACCCGATGGCTGGGCGTCACGGCGGACTCAGCAAAGAAGAGATGCTGGTTCCCTTTTATGCGCTGCCTTTGCGGTATTTGAAGGGATAACCTTTTTATTTACTTCAACAGGAGTCTTTATAGATTTTGGCTTATGAAGCTTGACTGCCAGGATGTAGATCCCTAAAAGGCTACCATACAAAGCAAGCAGGAATACCGGGATAATTTCTAAGGAGATTCGTCGTGCGAGCACGCCCATCAGGCTGGGGATGACAGCCGTGCCAAGACCTGTTGCTGTTATTTGCATCCCAATGGTGTTGGCTGCATTATGGTCGCCCACCCGCACCCGGGTGCCTGAGGTCATTGCCGGGAAGATGGGGGCAATGGCGAGCCCAATAATTCCTACTGCGAGCACATTCGCAATTTCAGAAGGATTCCAGATCAGCAGTATTGCTCCTAAGATTGCCCCTATTAATCCAGCATGCACCAGCTTATTAACGCCTATCCGACTGGCGAACATTCCTGCTACAATCCGCCCGATTGTAAATGTAAACCAATAGCTGCCAGCGAAAAATCCTGCTAAGGTTTCATTAACCCCACGTGACACGGTTAAGAGTGTGTAGGTCCAGGTTCCCAGCGAGTGTTCCGCGCCAACATATAGGAAGAACAAAAGAACGCTTAACCAAACTTGCGGCTGTCGCAGAGTCTCACCCATAGGCGTTTGGTATTCTGTCAGTCGTTTTTCACTTTTTCCTGTGCTTGGCGCATCATTTTGGCGCCACATCCCCAGGGTCGACACAAAACATACTGCCAGGGCAATTTGAAATATGCCAACTACCCGGTAGCCAAAGCGCCATGTGTTCATGTTTGTTAGACCGAGAGTCATGATGATTGGTCCAATGGTGACGCCCACCCCCCAACTGGCGTGCAGCCACTGCATCAAGCCTTCACCGAAATGTGCGGCGACATAGGTGTTCAACCCGGCGTCAATCGCACCAGCGCCAAGCCCGGCAAAAACGCCCAGAGCAACCATTACCCACCATTGGGGGGCAAAAGTATAACCGATCAGGGCAAAGCCTGTAAGAAAACAACTGGCAGCAAGGACGCGACCAACCCCCACTTTTGAGAGCAAGATGCCATTGAGGAAACTGGAGGTCATATATCCAGCGACAGAGGCGAAAAGCAGCATACCGATCGCATCCAGCGGGATGGAAAAATCAGTGCGAATCGATGGCCAACCGACGCCAAGCAGCCCATCAGGCAGCCCAAGTGCTACAAAGGCGATAAAAGCCAGCAAAATTACGCCGAGTCTTGGGTAATTATTGACTTTAGTAAAAAATTTCATTGAGATCTCTTTTTGATTTTAATCCCGCGATGAACACCCGCTGATTTGGTTTCAGGGCATGATTATAACACCGCCTCACAACTTTGAGTGTGATGTGCAGCGCTGCCTAGTATAAAGTGATCAAAAAAGCCAGAAGGACTTTTTTCTTCTGGCTGTGATTGAAATTGAATACTTGAGAAATTATTCTTAAGTTTATGCTGTTGTCAGATAACGGTTTAACTCCCAATCTGTGACGTGGGTTCTAAAATCTTCCCACTCCGCATAGCGTGATTTTATGAATGCACCCGTCAGGCTTTCACCCAATGCATCTTGAAGGACCTTATCCCCTTCAAAGGCGCTCATGGCTTCGAGTAACGAGCTGGGCAACATTTCAATCCCTAATTCAACACGCTCATCCTCAGAAAGATCGTAGACATTCAACTGGTTTAATGGCTTGGGGCAGGGCAAATCTTTTTCAATACCGTCCAGACCGGCAGCCAGCATTGCATTGAACGCCAGGTAGGGGTTGGATGAGGGATCCGGGAAACGTAATTCTAGGCGAACGGTGTCCTGTTTTTCTTTCATTGGTTGGGGAATGCGGATCAACGCTGAACGGTTCACCTGTGCCCACCCGATATAAACCGGTGCCTCATATCCCGGCACCAATCGCTTATAGGAATTTACTGTCGGTGCGACCACTGCGCTTGTTGCCCTTGCATGGCGTAATTGACCGGCAATAAACTTGTAAGCCAATTCAGATAATTTGAATGGGTCATCCCCACTATAAAAGAGGTTGTTACCCTCTAAATCGAATATGGAAAGGTGGCAGTGCATCCCTGAGCCGTTGATACCAAAGACGGGTTTTGGCATAAAAGAGGCGATCAAGCCATGCTGGGCAGCTATTGCTTTGACCGCATACTTGAGGGTCAGGACGTTGTCTGCAGTTTTCAGGGCATCGGCAAAACGGAAATCGATCTCGTGCTGTCCCAGGGCGACTTCATGGTGCCCAACCTCAATTTCAAGCCCCATTTCATTGAGAGCGCTCATTAATTCAGTCCGCACCTGGACGGCTTCATCATTTGCAGAAAAATCAAAATAGCCGCCAACATCGTGCGGCACAGGATGGATATTTTCTTTGCCATTTTGTAGAAAAAGGAAAAACTCCGGTTCTGGACCGACATTCATGATCCAATTATGTTCTTCCTTCAAACGGGCAAGTCGGCGTTTTAGTACGCCTCGAGGATCACCTTCGAAGGGCTGTCCATTGGGTTGGTAAATGTCGCATAAAACTCGGGCGCGCTTCATGTCATCCGGCGTCCAGGGCAGTATCGCGTAAGTGTCCGGATCGACAACCAGGTGCATGTCACTTTCCTGGATTCTCGCAAAGCCTTCCACTGAAGAGCCGTCAAACCAAATCCCGTCTTCCAGCGCTTTCTCCAACTGGTTGACAGGACCATCCACGCTCTTTACAACGCCGTTCACATCAGTGAATTGAAACGATATGAATTTGATATGATCTTCTTTAATCCGCTTAAGTACATCCTTGCTGTTCATTTTGCCTCCATATTAAATGATGAATTAGTTGTCTGTCAGGACATCAATAAATTGAAGGAATGAATTTGCATACCAGCATGGATGCACGCAACCAGGTGTCTACCCCACTATGGTTGATTTGTCCTGTGTGTCACCACACAGTTTTGAACGCCCATTTTATTGAAAGGAAAAATTGGACCCGTGTTCAGGCCCAGGAGGCTTCCGCTGATTGCTCGATTTTTCCCGGCAAACCGGGTTAGCACTCTCTTACCAGAGAGGAACCTCCACCTCGTCGTCTCAATGACTTCCAATTGAGATTCAGCCGCTTAATTTCCCATTATTCTATTTTTCAATCCCCTGACCTAATTGGTCATCATCACACAAGCCAGATGCAAATCAAACTTACCTGACTGAGACTTTTTATACCATAGATTCAATTCTTGAACATGGGAAAGTTTGTTAAAGTTTGTTAATCAAAATTCACCCTTGACATAGAACAAAAATTCTATATAATTAGAACATAAGTTCGAATATCAGAACAGGAGCATAAAATGACTTCTTCAAATATCGTTATCAGCAGGTCTCGATCAAGCTGTCAGGGTTTACCTGGCTTATTCAACCGAATGCGGCGGGATGTTTTTATGCCTGCCAGGGCAAAACAACCGGTTCGGAGTCTAACCGTGGGCAAATTACTGTCTGCAGTAAAACCCGTACCCAAACATTCTCTTTTGCTGGGTCAATGTAAAGATGGACTGCCATTTTTAATGCAGCTGGTTGATCAAGAAATTGGGGCGATATTAATTAGCGGAGATACAGCGTGTGGGAAGACCCATCAACTGCAGGTACTGGTAGATTCTGCCATGCGCTTGAATGCACCACATGATCTTCAGGTCTCGATCCTGACTCACAATACAAATGAATGGCGATCGTTTTGGAGTAGGGCACAACAGGAAAAATATTTATACCAAATCAAGGCCTGGTATGAACCAGGCGCTGAAGCTTTAATTGATGGCCTAGTAACTTTAGCAGATGCCCGGCGTGATGGACAGCGTGATGGTGCATCGATTTTATTGGTCCTTGATGATTTCAATTTTGTTGAAGAGCTCAGCTACTCAGCCCAGGTAAATTTGCACTGGTTGCTGGCTTATGGCGCACAATCGGGAATCTGGATTGCTGCAGCGATCAAATCCAATTATGCTGAGAGTTTTCGTTACTGGATTGATGGTTTTCGCACACGAATACTTGGTTCAACAAAATCAAAATCCAACCTGGACATACTTTCCATCGGGAAAAGTTCATATACTGACAGTTTAGATCCAGGTTTTTTCCAGGTTTGGACAGGGACTAATTGGCTTTCTTATCGTTTGCCTTTGTTAGGCGATTAATGGAACGATTTCAGAGGAGGACGTGATGGATATTGGGATGTTATGGTTTGATAATGACCCTAGATCGGATTTGTTCAGCAAAGTTGCCCGTGCAGCAGCCTATTACCAAAAGAAATATGGGCAGGAGCCCAACTTGTGTTTTGTTAATCCAAGCATGATCCCAGAAAAAGAAGCACATGCCGGTGGGATTGATGTTTGCTCAAACAGCACGATCATACCGAATCACTTTTGGATCGGGGTTGGACAGCAGGTGCATTCTTAACCGAATAAAAATTTGCACACATCAATTACCAATTTTTTCTTGGATTGCTTATGTCAAATTTTAGAATTGTTTTTATGATTTCTTGTTATGAGGGGCTTTCAGTCGCTGTCTGTAATTCTTTTTGGTCGAGCAGGCTTAATTTGCGAAAGCCATAGGAATTCATAATTAAGGTATCCCCCAGCTGGGTTTCAGTGACTGTCTTGGGTGAATACACATGGACATGGCCGTGCAGGTGATATGAAGGTTTGAAGGTTTTTATCAGCCAGTTAAAGGCTTTTACACCCTGGTGCGCAGGGTCTTTCTGATCATGGATCCCCCAGGGTGGGGCATGGGTTACAAAAATATCCAGAAAGCGCCCATAGCGAATTTTATGCCAGAGCAGGGACCAGTTTTCTTCTCCCGGACAACTTTCTTGTGCAAATTGACAGCGCCCCACGGTTCATGGCGTGACCCACAGTAGCTGTATTCAACAGCTTTAGCATGATTACCGCGAACAAAATAAAGAGGAATATCAAGCGAACTGATGATGTATTCCAGATAAAAATAGGAAAGGTCTCCACAGCCAATAGCCAGGTCAACATTTTTAAATCTATCTTTGATTTTGTTGCTGTAAACACGAAAGCATTCCCGGTCGCTGACTGTTAATATCTCCATAACATTATTCTATGACATTAACAATCAAAACGGTAGAGGGAGTATAAAGGATTGCCTTAATCTCCAAGTGCCACTGCAAGGGCGATGGCTTTATCGCGATCATGACTGATGCTCACCGACCAGCTGCTTATCCCAAGCTGATCTGCAACCTTTTCAGCATTACCGTGAAGCACAAGGGTGGGTTGACCGGTTGGCAGATGCACAATTTCAATGTCACGCCATTGGACATAGCCAATCCCTGTTCCCAGGGCTTTCGAAACAGCTTCTTTGGCGGCAAATAGTCCGCTCAACACTTCAGAACGTCCCCGTGCCTGGAAAATTTCATTTTCTGTATAAACCCGCTTGATGAACCTTTCTTTGATCTGGGGTTTGATCTCATCCAAACGGGAGATTTCTATGGTGTCGATTCCGCTGTGTATTTGCATAGCAACCTCATGGTCCTGCCACGGCAATTGCCAGGCGGTCAGGGTCAAGATATTTTCGACTGGCTTCCAGAATTTGGTCTGCGGTGACAGCCTGGACATGTTTTGGGTATTCAAGGAAATAATCAAGGCCCAGGTTAAAGCGCTCAAGATTTAGCAGTGAAATGGCGACACCGCTGTTGGATTCTAACAGGAGCGGCATTCTACCAAGAAAATATGATTTATTATCCGAAAGCTCTTCATCGGTAACGGGTTCATTGACAAATCTTCGCACTTCATCGGTGATCAGGGCAATGGTCCTGTCGATGTTCTCCGGGTTCACGCCTGCGATCATTTCCCAGGCGCCCGGCCCTGTGCCTAAACTCAGTGAGGAATAAACGTAGTAAGCCAACCCTTCTTTTTCTCTCACACGCTCCCCTAAACGTCCCATCATGCCAAATTCACCAAGGATGTTATTGCCCATCCTGAGGGCGTGGTAGTCGGGCGAAAGACGTTCGGGTGCGAGGCTGCCCATGACAATGTCCGCCTGAAATTTCCCAGGAATGCTCAAGGCTTTTTTGGCGGTTCTCTGCAGAGCTTGCTGTTCAGGAATTTCAGGCAAGGGACGCAGGTTTTCATTTTTCCAATCACCAAGGACTTCCCTGACAGCATCAACAGCCTGGTCTGGTTCAACTGCACCGACGATTGCAATCACCACATCTTCAGGGCCGTAGGTTTCCTGGTAGAAATTCACCAGGTCATCCCTTTGTATCGCCTGGACCGTCTCCGAATAGCCTTCATCAGGTCGTTGATAGGGATGGGAAGCATAAATGATCCCGTCAAAGAGGAGCGATGCCATCTCTGCTGTGTCCTGTGCACGAATAGCCAGACCAGTCAGCATCTGGTTTTTGAGCCGATGGAATTCTTTTTGCGGAAAAGTTGGTGATCGCAGACTTTCAGAAATAAGCTCAAGCATGAGCTGCAGATCTTCGCTCAAAGCGTGTGCGCTGAAGGATGTCTTTAGTGTCCCCGGAGAAAATCCAAGGCGGGCACCAACGGACTCGATTTGGTTATACATGGATTGAAAATCGTGGTTTGCTGTGCCGGTCATTAAGGCTGCTGCTGTTAAGTAGCCCAGTCCCAGTTTTTCATCGGGGTCGAAGATGCTGCCGCTTGAAAAGTAACCTTTGATCGATAGGCTTGGGCTGTTGAAGTTTGATCGCGATAAAACGGTGATGCCGTTTTCCAATCTCACCCGGGTGATATTATCCGGACCGGGTAAGGCATTGCGGTGTTCGTTGTATATTCTTTGATCCATTTTAGAATTAGCTTTCTTGGGGCGTATAGAATCCAACCACCCGATTATCAGGTGAGAGGTAAGTCCGGGCAGTTTCCATCACTTCTTTTGGTGAAACACGGGAAAGGTTGTCAACATAATTTTCAAACCAGCCGTAATGATCAAACATTTCTGTATAACCCAGCCAAAAAGCCTGGTTGGTGATGTTTTCACTGCTGTAAGCGAACAGGGCTTTGGCTTGTTTGATGGCACGGTCGATCTCAACCTGTGTGACAGGCGTTTCAAGCAGGCGTGCAATTTCTGCATCGACGGCTGCCAGAACATCTTCTGGTGTGTGTTCAGGGTGAACCGTTAAGTTAATCCCATAAAGGTATGGATCCCGTGTGGCTTGCAGGGCACCGTGGCATGAAACAGAAATTTCTGTTTCGACCAGTGCCCGGTATAGGCGGCTGGTTTTGTTTGAAGTTCCGCCAGACCCGAACATATTCAAACTGCTGGGACCGGTGAGCAGGCTGTCCAACACGGTTAGTGTCAGAAAGTCAGGTGCGCTGGCAGAGGGGGCGCGATAGGCGATTTGGACATAGCTTGTCTCACCTGGTCCGGTGACTTGGACGTGTTTTTCGCCATCAAGGGGCGGTTCCTGTTGGATTTCAGGGCTTTCAATACTGCCCTGCGGCGTTTGGTTGAAGTGTTCTTCAATTTTTCCAAGCATTGTTTCACTGTCAAAATCGCCAGCTATGGCTAATACCGCGTTTGCGGGCTGGTAGTACTGCTGATAATGCGATTTCAAATCCTCTGCTGTTATATCTCGCAGGTCATCTTTTAAACCGATCACCTCGTATTTGTACGGATGACGTGCAAAAGCCGCATCCTGGACAGCTTCGCCCAGCAGGAAATGGGGCTGGTTTTCGTTTCCTTCACGTTCAGAGATGATCACGGTTCGTTCACGTTCAACTTCATCTATATCGAAGCGGCTGTTTACCATGCGGTCCGCTTCCATTTCGAGGCTGATGTTGGCAGCATGGGCGGGGAGGGTCGTGAAATATGTGGTCCAATCAAGATAGGTCATGGCATTCCAGATGCCGCCTGTTCTTGAAATTTCCCGATCAAGATACCCCGAAGGGAATTTCTCTGTACCTTTGAATTGCATATGTTCGACCCAATGTGAGATGCCCGTTTTCCC
>LGHA01000061.1 GCA_001508595.1 Anaerolineaceae bacterium 46_22
GATATAAATATTAAATATTAAAACATCTCACGAACGATACTGAGGATCTGCTTTAGTCAAGGTGAGCGGTTTGAAAAATTTTAAGGTTAATTCTTCCTTAGGACCATTGTATAAACACGGGGACCAATCCCTCTTATGTCATTTACTCGTCTGTAAATTTAAACTAGGAAAGTTTGTGAGTTTTCCACCTTTGCTTAAATCATTTCTGTTAAATTATCCGCCAAAATTTTTGATTACAGAGAATTTTTGCTAACAGGAGCGATTCTACAATAGGAAGGGTTTTTACTGATTTTAAAGGCGCACACCTTCAACTTCAACTGTCCCCGGGGTTTTAATCCGGCCAGTAACATTGATTCTTACAGGCAAGAATTTTTGAATGATCTGAACATTTGTTAGCACATGCTGAGATAAAATGCTGGTCGAAAACGCGGATTTACCAGGTATGACCGACAGCGGAAGTAATATCTGATCTGCCATGTAATGGTCTATGCACCCATCGGTTCCTAAAAACGACAGTAATTGATCCACCACCTCATCAGCAACCATCTCTGCCCTTTTCCCCGGTGCACCAAGTGCAGAATAACAGGCACAGCTACCGCTTGAAAAAACGGCCTTTAACAGGATAAATGTTCCTTTGCCAATGGAGGGGACTTGCACGGTTTTAATTTTTGTGTTTCGACAAACTTCATAAAGGCGTCTTAGCGCTTGATGTTTCTGCCGCTTTGCAATGGAAAGATCAAGGGTTGCAACGCCAGACCAACCCTCGATCCTCAGCAAATCACCGCGCTCAAGGCAAACCAGAGGCTTTAAGGACTTCGGGGGCAAAATGTCCACTTGGGCTCTACCGCCTCCGCGAGGATAAAATCCTGCAATCTCTAATTGAGTATCTCCCCGAAACCCTAAGCTTGTCATCACTGGCAGCCAGCATGCCTGAATATAATCCCAGATAGGGCTCCATGGCACATGCGTCCCACCTGTAAGCGTGATGTACGATTTACTCTTGGCGAAGCTCAACGGCAGAAAAACTGTTTGAAGTACCAGGCTTAAAGCCCCAGCTGTAGGAATATCAAACTTGTAATCACCCGCAACGACTTTGTTTGGCGTAAGAAATACTTCATTGCTGTTAAGTTCATTCCCCTCAACCTGTGCCTGTGTAATTTTTGCGATGGCGTTAACTGCAGCGAGGTGCTGCGGCCGCAATCCCGGCTTACTGCGATTTGCTCGAATATTTCGGATGGTCACCGGCTTGCCCGTCAGAGCAGAAAGCGTCAGGCTGCTCCGTAAGACCTGGCCGCCGCCTTCACCATAAGCTCCATCAATTTCAATCATATAAAATCTTCCTGAAAAGGGTTTGATTGAATCTTACCATGGATGTTTCACGTGAAACATTTTGGAATCATTATTTGTTATCAAGGATTTTAAAACGAATATTGATATGTATTAAGACCAATCATCAGATATACTATTGATATTGGAGCGGCGTTTAATGTTTCACGTGAAACAATTGGACAAAGTTCATAATTTGTAAGCTTGAAGTATAAGCATTTAATCAGTGGAGACATATTTGAGCTTCAATATCCTTGTTTTTAACAAAGAGTCATTAGGCGTTATTGATTCCAATCGCCTGAGAGCGGCCTTGACGCAAGTGCATTTTGACACACTTTGCAGTCAATATGGCTTAGATCCTTCCCTGATCGAGTCTGCCAGGACAAATCTCGATGTTGTGGTGTCAAAAGCGCATAAAACGCCATTTTTCTTAATTCAATACGGGGATGATAAAGGTTGTCCATTAATTGTTTACGAATCAGATTTCAAGTCAGAGAGGGGGTGTTACATCTACAACGAATTGCTTATAGGGAATCTATCAGCAAATATAAAGGAACATCTGGATGCCGCTAATTTTCTTGTAGAAATTGAGTTGATGCAGCATCAATTATCAAATATGGGCTTGCTTTTAGCTTACGAAACGGCTCGTTGGGCTGCGTTCAAAGGCGCAGGGATCATCTTAGGTCTGGATCAAACCTGGTATCGACTGAATCCATATCGCGCCTATTTACCATTAGAGTAGAATATTACAATATAATAGCAATTTGTTGATTTATTGCAATCGGCCGTCTCTTCCACGCGGCGATTTGGAGAGAAAAGCCACCGCACGGCCTTCAATGCCGTTCATAATTAATTCGAGATGATGATCTGGCATGTAATCGCTGACTTTGATCAGCCTTAAGCGTTCGAATAATGACGGCTCCACGTTAATCCACTCTGCCAGGCGGTTGGGAGTCTCATAAAAGAAATTGCGGTTGAAATCATCTTCGCCGATATAAGTCGCAAGCGGAAAAATTTGCCCCTCAAGCAGGTCCTGAAAGAAATGCGTTCCCAAAGAGGGTTCGGGTGCCGGGCCAATACCTTCCCCGGAGAGTTCAACCAGGGCTTTGGTGTTGAAGATGTCCGCATAGTCAACGTGAACGCCTAAATCGGGATTGGAGGTTCCCCACCTTCCAGGACCGACGCAGATGAAGTCTTCGTTTCCAAGTGCGGTATTGAGCTTTCCAATAGCTCGTTCCAGTTTGTTGCGTGCAGACTGCGAGGGCAGGCTGAAGTAAGTTTCAGGTGGAACAAATAAGACATAATTGATCTCTTCCAACCAGCCGCCTGCAACCATGATGCTTGAAGAGAAGATGACTTGCTCCGGGTTGAGACTCTGAGGTAAATCAGCGTGGGGCTCTTCTTTCATATAGCTCAATGGTCGGCATTGAATCAGGGACAATTTGATTTCGGGTTTTCCATTGTCATCAAAAACATCAGCAATAAATTCAACGTCCACAGGGGATTGGTATTCGTCTTCAAGGAAGTTCAGCAAGTACCGCATCCTTTCAGCGAAGGGGGTTCGCCGCAGCAATTCCTCGAAGGTCAATATCAACTGTGAGGGATCTGCGTCCACCAACCGTGATCGGATTGAGCGGAAGTACCCCTCCTGGTCAACCTGGGCAAGATAGCGCAATGGTGGATAATCTCCGTCAAGCACCTCATGGATCGGGAGGGTCTTCATGGCATTATCTTTTAAATCAATCAGGTCAACGTATTGCTGCGAATAACGGCGAATAGACTTGGTTGTGTTGGAGGGTCTCAGTGTGGGGTGGCTGAGCGCAACCAGCCTGGGATAGTCATTCCCAACGCGATCAACAGCACGTGTGCCCAGTCCCCATACCATCCTGATAAAGCCTTCCTCTGCCCGAATCTGGGGCGACCACCGGTATTGATTGTGGCTGAATGCCACGCCAGAAAGGTCGGGCAGGTAATACTGACCGTAACGGTTTCCTTCAACGGTTTGAATCAGGACAGCCATGCGTTCATCATAGTCCTGTAAGCCGCGGCTTCGGCGGTATAAGAGTGCGGTTGGGTTGAGGGTGGAGGCATAAATCCGGGCAATTGCCTGGGTCAGGGCGGTCATATTTTCATCGATGGTTCCCTGGTTTGGCAGGAAGATGCTTTCGTATTTTCCAGCAAAGGCAGTGCCAAAATTGTCTTCAAGTAAACTTGAAGAGCGAACAATCAGGGGCTGCTTTCCGACTGAGGTCAGCAATGTTTCAAGCCGTTGAACAATATTGGGGGTGAAATCGCTGGCAACGAAGTCTTCCACTATCTTTGGATAGTCGCGGCGCATTTCATCCTCAGATTTGTATTTTTGATCATTCCAATGATGAAGGTTGTTAATTGAGATAAAGGTATACAGCAGGTCCGACCCCATGTAATAGGATTCGGGGGTACGCAAATTTTGACGCAGATCGACGTTCGGGCTGCCTTTCAGGATACGAGCAGCGAGGAGCATGCCGGCTGCCTTACCGCCAATGCGGCCATGGCCAATTTTATGCCGTCGGACTTCAGCCAGGTCTGCAATTGTGAACCAAGAGCGCGCAATGTTGATGTAGCGCAGTTGATCGCTGATCATGTTGCGAATCAATACGACTTTGATCTCTCTTAACCGTGGTTCAAGATGTTTTCTTTTTTCAGGGGGCATTTTTTCAATCATCATGCCCTGGTTGAACAATAATTCCTCGGGAGCAACTTCAGGGTTGAATTCATAGAGGGATTCAAGGGAGGTGACACCGCGTTCATTGAGAACTTCAGCAATCAGGTCTTCAATTAATTCAAAACTGAGGTGGTTGCTGAAGTGAAAATCGGTTAATTGATCTCGAACAAGCGCTTTCCGACGTTCCCAAACCTCTGCCGGCTCTTCGATTTCCGGGTGCTGCAAGCCTTCCCGTTCCTGGGATTGGATGGCTTTGCGAATGACTTCCTGTTCGAATTCCTTGTAATCCAAAAACCCACGCTGGAACAATTCCCTTCGCATTAAGTCACGAACGCGTGAGGAAAGGATGGGGTATTGCGAAAGGACAAGGTAAACACTTAATAATCGATCGGTAGCACTGGGTGGTAAGGTCATGATTTATCACCTCAAAATTTAGGGATGGATTTATTCTTATTGATAATATCCCATTTGGTGCCAGGGATACAAAAAGGCGCCTGCAAAACAAGCGCCAAATTGAATATTATACGATAATTTTAACCCTAGCCAATGTGCATGGGCATAATGATGTGTTTAAAATGCTCGTCTCCCTGTGGATGGATTAAGCCAGGCGTATTTGCCGCATTGGTCTCAAGCCAGACGTTGTCCGATTTGATCACTTCAAGAACTTCTCGCAAGAAACGAACGTTAAATGCCACCAATAACGGAACGCCGTCAACAGAGGCATCTACCAGGACCTCGGAAGTTCCTGTTTGCTCTGATTGTGCAGAAATTTCAAGTGTGCCGGGTTTGGCTTCATCGGTTTCAGGGATGATGTTAAGACGGGCGACGTTTGTGCTATCGCGAGCGATGATTTCCGCCTGTCTACAAGCTTTTAACAAGCCGTTGGTGGAGAGAAGTGTGTGTGTTTTGAAACTTTGCGGGATGATTGCGCGAAAGTCCGGGAAACTGCCTTCAATCAATTGCGAAGCCAGTTCCATATCATCCATGTGGAAGATGACCTGACCCCTGTCAGGGGGGAAGGTCATGATTAATGTTTCATCGCCCCCGCCGATAATGCGAGCAAGTTCAACCAGCGCCCTGGCGGGGATGATCGCTTCAATTGGACGGGATACAGCGTTGGGGATTTCGTCTTCGCGAATTGAAATGCGGAAACCGTCGGTAGCAGCCATTGTGATACGATCGCCGTCAATTTTTAGAAGAACCCCCGTCAATACTGGACGGGCTTCATCCGTTGAGGCTGCAAAAGCCACCTGCTGAACCATTTCCTTGAAGTTGACGACGTTGAGAGGAACGCCTTCTTCCAGGTTTGGTTCGGGAATGGGTGGAAATTCTTCCGCATCAATGCCCTTGATGTTGGTCTCAGAGGTGCCGCAGCGTACATTCAGCGTCTGGGTGCTGTTATCCAGCGTAAATATCACCTGGTCACTGGGCAGGTTGCTGACCAAATCGGTGAAAGTTCGAGCGGGCACGGTAATCGCGCCTTCTCCTTCAATGCGGGCGCCAATCCAGCAGGTTATTCCAAGTTCAAGGTTGGTCGCAGATAGACGCAAACGTCCGTTGTCTGTTTTAACCAGGATATTTGAGAGAACGGGCAAAGTGCTCCGGGGTGATACTGCCCTGGAAACCATGCTGACGCAATGTGCAAGCTGTTGTTGTTTGACGTTAACTTTCATCGGGGGGGACCTCTCCTGTCCTTATGGTTTATTTATAATCGTATTAAAGTATACAATGAAGGGCGTTTTTTTGCCAGTTATATCGGGATGTTTTTGGTCGATTTTATCTAACTACTGATTTGTTTGACAGTCCTTGGGGCGTGAAGTATTCTTAATGCCGTCCGGGTGGGACCGGCGCGGCGGAGCCCTACGAACCCCGTCAGGTCCGAGAGGAAGCAGCGGTAAGGAGGTATCTCCGGGTGCCGCCGGGAATCCTACCCGGGCATTTTTTATAAGAAATCATTGAAAATTACTTGATAGATCAATTCCTTTAGCGAAAATAACATGACCTCAAACACACCCCCAGTTTGCAATTATGAAGGCTCTCAATACCAGAAGGATTTCTGGGAAGAAGGCGGGCGCGCTTATGAGGATGCTGCAGAAGAAATTGCATTGAAGCGCCTTTTGCCTGGTGGGGGCAATTTTATGCTTGAGTTGGGTGCAGGTGCCGGGCGAAACACGCCGCGCTACAAGAATTATAAACGGATTGCCCTGGTGGATTACTCACGCACACAATTAGAACAGGCGCGAGACCGTTTGGGCTTGAGTCAGCGTTATGTTTTTGTGGCAGCAGATATTTATAAATTGCCCTTTGTGGACGGACGGTTTGATGGTGCGACCATGATTCGTACTTTGCATCATATGGCGGATCCCGTATTGGCGCTGTCTCAGGTAAGAAGGGTTATAGCGTCAGGCGGCGTTTTCATTTTGGAATTTGCAAACAAACGCAACCTAAAAGCGATTGGTCGGTATTTATTGGGCAGACAGGCGTGGAGTCCATTTAATGAAGAACCCGTTGAATTTGCGGACTTAAATTTTGATTTTCATCCCCGAGCTGTGCGACGCTATTTGGATCAAGCAGGGTTTGAGCTTGCCAAACAATTAACGGTTTCTCATTTCAGAGCTGGTTTTTTGAAACGCCGCCTTCCGCTAAAAATCCTGACAGGGCTAGATGCGCTTTTACAGCCAACCGGTGCATTGATCCAGGTCAGCCCAAGTGTATTCTCGAAGTGTATTGCTGTAGGAGATTCTGGCGCTGCTGAGGAGGATCACTTGTTCCAGTGTCCGGTTTGCGGTTCGCTGCTCCCTGGGGGTGAGATGGACCAGGTATGTCACGAATGCGGCAGGACCTGGGAATACCGCGATGGTATTTATGATTTCAGGGTGGATCAAAAGTAATAAATAATCAATAAAAAAGAGTACAAATGAGATCACTTAATAATCCGAATGTGACCGGTCGGTCATAAAATGACGCTTAAATTTTGGAAAAAGAAGGTATCAGTCTGTATGACTGATCAGTCATATGGTGTAAAATAATAATTAATCGAATTGTTTTCGTTTATATTCAATATATTATTGCAATTATGGATTTTAGAGATTTGATAAAAATATTCTTTTGTGTGAAAAACAGGGGGAATTCAGCGATATTTACCCATAAGATTCCCAAATTTTTAAGACCAGGTCTGCGTAATGGTAGCCGATGTTCATCGGCCCATAGCGAAACAGGGCTTCCCGGTATGAGCCGTGCGTGAGGTAAAGATCTGCCAGCATGCGGCTGCCGTAATTGATATTGAATTCCGGGTCTTCAAGCTCCTCGATGGTAGGA
>LGHA01000062.1 GCA_001508595.1 Anaerolineaceae bacterium 46_22
CGGTTTGCAAGGGCATACCCTCGAATGGCGAAGTTGTTGCTTTCAGTGCCGCCGCTGGTGAAGACGATCTCGCTCGGCTGACTCCGGAGGGCATCAGCAATTTGATGACGTGCCTTTTCAACAGTCATTCTTGCCTTCACGCCATAGGAATGGCTGCTGGACGGGTTTCCGAAATAACCATATAGGTAAGGCGCCATTTCATCGGCGACTTCTTTAGCGATGGGTGTTGTGGCGTTGTAATCCAGGTAAATTGGGCTTGTTTCTTTCATGTTGTTCCTCATTTCTTATAGGACAATTTTTATTATACTCATCAGAATCCAAAAACCCATCCGGTCGATTTTACCGAATGGGTTTTGAATGACTTAAATCATTTGTTCGCTTATTCTTTTTCGTAGGGCTCGCCGTCGGCAGCAGGTGCCTGTCCCTTGCCGATAAATCCAGCCAGCACAATCATTGTAATCAGGTAAGGCGTCATGCCCATAAACTGAGCAGGGATGTTGCTGCCAAGGAGCGATAATTTGGAGCCGATTGCATCCGCAAAACCAAATAAGAAACCTGCCCCGAGGGACCCGATGGGGGTCCAGTTGCCAAAGATCATCGCCGCCAACCCAATAAATCCTTTCCCGGCTGTAATCCCTTCCTCAAATCGGCCAACAGAGCCGAGGGTGAAAAAAGATCCCCCAATTCCTGCAACGACACCGCTTAACAATACTGCCATATAACGTGTCGGTATTACTTTGATGCCCAATGTGTCAGCTGCTTTGGGGTGCTCCCCAACGGATCGCAAGCGAAGTCCCCAGCGTGTGGAGAAAAGGGCGACCTGGATGATGATCAGCAAGATAAACATGATGTAAACGAAGATGTTTGTATTGAAGAATATAGGACCGATGACGGGGATATGGGCTAAGCCAGGTATGGGAATTCTCGGAAACAGTGGAGGGGAGTTCAATGCCTGGTTTGTTTGTAAAAATTTTTGCGATAAAAATGCGGTCATACCTGCGGCGAAGATGTTGATCACAGTCCCTGATATGACCTGGTTAATGCGATATTTGATGGAAAGAACTGCGTGAATCCCTGCTAAAAGGACAGAAGCAAGGATGCCGCCCAACAAACCAATCCATGCGTTTTGCGTGAGGCTGCCGATCAAAGCGCCTACCATGCTTGCCATCAACATCAAACCCTCAATTGCAATGTTGATGACACCAGCACGTTCGGATAGAAGCCCTGAAAAAGCACCCAGAGTAATGGGAACAGCCAGCAGAACAGCACTTGTCAGCATCCCTGCCAGGTTAAGCGATCTGTCTGCAGCCTGCCAGGTAATAAAGCTAAATATTAGAAACAAGCCACAAAGTCCTACAAAGGCATTGGTAGCATGTCCAAAGCCTCTTATTAATTGAACGACACCAATGATCAAAGCCAGTGCAGCTAATATGATCAATGTCAATTGTGTAGGCAGTATCCAATCGCCTGCTTGGCCGATATTAATCCCCCCGGGTGTCATCACAAAAGTCGTCTTTGCAGCCCCTGATACGGTTCGAACAAAGACAATGAAAATGAAGGCGCCAATGATGATTTCAATGATGCCCATCACCAGCTTCCTGGTTGGAGAAACCTCATAAATTCGTTCGTGTTTGATTGCTTGTGTTGAGGTAGACATTATTGACCTCCTCCCCAGCCGCTTACAAAGACTGTGGTTTCTTCCTCTTTGGGTTCTTTAAGGCGATAAATCGTTCGGATGATTGCCGGCGCAGCCACCAGCATCAAAATGATCGCCTGTAATACATCGACAATATCAATGGGAATTCTGGAAACAACCATCATTCGTGTTGCACCATTTCGCAAGGTTCCAAACAAAATTGAGGCGAGAACGACACCGACTGGATGATTGTTACCGATTAGTGCGAGGGCGATGCTGTCAAAACCGTACCCGGACGAAAGCCCAAGTGCCATGCTGCGGTTGACTGCTAATATTTGAATTGCGCCAGCCAATCCCGCTAATGCTCCAGAGATTGCCATCCCGATCATGGTTGTTTTTGGTACGCTCAAGCCGGCGTATTTGGCAGCACGCGGGTTGGTGCCAACGGTACGCATATTCAACCCCCATTTTGTTTTGAAGAGCAGCCACCAGATAAGCCAGGCAAAGCCCAGTGCAAAAAAGAAGCCGAGGTGAAATCGAATTGGCGATGGGAAAAATTGCGGAATTTGTGCGCTTTCTTCAATGATCGGGCTGATCGGCATACCGCCTGAGCCGGGGCGTGTCATTGGACCGGAAAGCAGCCATTCTGTCAGGCGGAAAGCAATGTAATTCATCATGATGGTGTTGATCACTTCATGACCGCCTGTGGTCGCTTTCAGAAAACCAGGGATGAAGCCCCACAGAGCGCCGCCCAATCCGCCGGCAATAAATGCGAGCGGCATGTGGATGTAAACTGGCAGACCTTTCACAGCATAACCAACAAAGGTTGCACAAGCTGCCCCAATGAAAAGCTGTCCTTCAACCCCGATATTAAACAAACCTGCTCTAAAGCCCAGTGCCACGGCGAGACCTGCAAAGATGTAGGGCGTCGCCTGCACAAGGCTTTCAAGAAAGGGGTTGATGGCTTTGTAAATTTGTTCTTTATCGCCTGAAAACAAAGCATTGAAAATACGGACGGGATCACCGATGGAACCGGTGAAAAGCGCTGCATAGGCGCTGCCGATTTCAGAGAAAGCAGTTGTGATACCCTTGCCGAATGATTGCCCAAAGGCAGTATAGACGCTTGTGCTGGTGGCAGCAATTAAAAATGCGCCAATGATTAAACCAGATAAAATTGCTAACAAAGGGATGGTTATAACATTCCAAAAGGAACGCTTATGCGTCGCTGATTCCTTTTCATCCTGGTTCAGCTCTTCTATTAATACCTTTCCTGCGTCTTTTTGTTTTTCTTGTTTTTTATCCAAAGATGCACCTCCTTAAAGCGCTGGTTCCACAGCGTGCTGATCGCCTTCGGCTAATGCTTCCTCCGGTAAGACACCTGCCATCATCAAGCCCACCTGTTCTTTAGTGACATCTTTATTGGGCAAGTCAGCGATGATTTGTCCCCGGTACATAACGACGATACGGTCGGAGAGCTCCATAATTTCATCAAGTTCAGGTGATACGAGCAAGACCGCACAGCCCTCATCTCGTTTTTGGACAATACGTTTGTGGATGTATTCGATGGAACCGACATCAAGCCCGCGTGTCGGTTGAGATGCGACTAAAAAATCAATAGGGCGGGATAATTCTCGCGCAATAATCACCTTTTGCTGGTTGCCGCCAGAAAGGGAGCTGACCGGTGTCATTGCGCTTGGCGTGCGGATATCAAAATCCTCAATAAGCTTCTCAGCGTGGTCCAAAATCGTTTTGTATTGTAAAATCACACCTTTTGAAAAAGGCTCTTTGTAATATGTGCAGAGCACCAGGTTTTCAGCAACGGGGAAGGGCAGCACCAGACCGTCTGCCTGTCTGTCTTCCGGGACGTGGGCTGAACCAAGTTCAGTAATTTGTCTTGGGGAAGCCTTTGTTATATCCTGGCTTAGCAAGGTAATTTCACCTTCTGCTGACTTCCTCAACCCGGTAATTGCCTCGACCAATTCCGTCTGCCCGTTGCCCTGAACACCGGCAATGCCCACAATTTCACCGGCATGGACGTTCAACGATACATTGTTCACGACAATATTCTGGAATTTATCTGCAACGACCAGACCCTTTACCGAGAACACAAGATCACCAGCTTCTTTTTCAGTTTTTTCTACTTCAAGGTTGACCTCTCTACCGACCATCATTGCTGCCAGAGAGTTTTTGTCAGCCTGGTCGGGAGTGGTTCCGCCAACGACAGCACCCCGACGGATAACCATGATCCGGTCTGCAATATCTAAAACCTCCCGCAGTTTATGGGTAATAAAAATGATTGAATTGCCTTGATCAGAGAGGGAGCGCATGATTGAGAAAAGTTCATCCGCCTCTTGCGGTGTGAGGACAGCAGTAGGTTCATCAAAAATGAGGATTTCTGCATCTCGATAAAGAAGTTTGATAATTTCAACGCGTTGTTGAACACCTACAGGTAGGTCTCTGATGTAGTCATTTGGTGCAACCTGGAGATTGTACTTTTTGGAAATGTCCATAATTCTTTTAGCTGCTTTTTTCCGATCCAGGAAATCACCATATTTTACAGTTTCCTCACCAAGCATGACGTTTTCAGTGACAGTGAAGACGGGTATAAGCATAAAGTGCTGGTGGACCATGCCTATGCCAGCATTAATGGCATCCGTTGGGGAATTGATGATGACCTTTTCACCCCCAATTAAAATTTCACCTTCATCAGGTTGATAAAGGCCGTATAAAATATTCATCAAGGTTGTCTTGCCAGCCCCATTCTCACCTAACAATGCCAGGATCTCTCCCTTATGCAGGTCTAGATCAATGTGGTCATTGGCAAGAACACCGGGAAATCTTTTTGTGATTCCTTTTAACTGAAGAATAGGAGTCATTTTATCCCCGTTTCTGAATTAATATAATTGGTATAAGTCCATTTATAAAAATTCGGGTTGGAGGTACCTCCAACCCGAATTTTGGATTTGTCATCGTCAGTCTAAAACAATGGTACCGGCAATGATGTCTGCTTTGAGCTGATCAAGTTCAGCCTGAATTTCATCTGAAATAAGATCTGAATTGTCATGGAATGGCGCAAGTGCGACACCTTCGTTTTCAAGGGTACCCACAATAACGCCTGGCTCGAAACTGTCGTTGATGACATTTTCAATGACCTGGAAGGTTGTTGCATCCATCAATTTCATGACGGATGTCAGGATGATGTCGGCATATTCAGGGCTGGTTAAGAACCAGTCTGAGTCAACACCAATGACGTAGGCATTGCCACGTTCCTGGATAGCAGCAGCTGCACCGAGGCCTACAGGGCCTGCGACGGGCATGATGATGTCCGCACCTTCGTCCATCAGGGATACAGCTAACTCACGACCTTTTTGCTGGTCATCAAAGTCCATGCTGAATAAGCCGGCATCCGGGTTATCTAAATCCCAGCCGAGAACTTCGACGTTGGTGCCTTTAACTTCGTTGTATTTTGCGACGCCCTTGGCGAAGCCATCCATGAAGATGGTGACTGTGGGGATCGGCAGACCGCCGAAGGTGCCAACCTTGCCCGTTTGGGTCACGGCGGCAGCAGCGTAACCAGCGAGGAATGCAGCCTCATCGGTCTCGAAGACCTGTCCAACAAGATTTGGAATGGTCTCTTCGTAAGCGTAGTCAACGATGGAGTAATAGGTATCTGGGTTAGCTTCTGCAGCGGCTTTAGTTGCATCGCCGATGAGGAAACCAACGGTGATGATCAGGTCGCATTCTTCTTCCGCGAAGGCATTTAAGTTCTTCTCGTAGTCAGCAACTTCTTGGGATTCCAGGTAATTGCTTCGGATGCCTAATTCTTCTTCAGCATCCAGGACGCCTTTCCACGCAGTCTGGTTGAATGACTTGTCGTCGATTCCACCGGTGTCAGTGATCTGACAAACATAAACTGCTTCTTCTTCTGCTGGTGGTTCTTCCGCAGGTGGTTCTTCGGTCGGTGCGCATGCAGCAAAAAGCATGCTGCCGATCACAACCATTGACAAAATGAGTAAAAATTTTTTCGACATATTTTCTCCTCCTAAATCAGGATTGGTTTTAGTGTGGCTTTAGTTAAGCCATCATATATATTATATTGGTGTTTTCGTCTATCGACAAGATAGTCATTAATGCTTAACAAAAGCTCATAATTCTTTTACGCCTGGTACTGTCTTTGCTTCGCCTCGGCGGACACCCAACATCATGAAAAATGCAAGTAAAAAGAAGAAAGGTGCAATGATCATCATCAAGCGGTAATCATTGTTGGCAAATTGAATGGTCCAGCCAAAAAGGACCGGGCCGAAGGTTGCTGCCAGTTGCGAAAAGAAATAATAAAGACCTGTGTAGGTGCCAATATGTTCGTCATCAGTCATGTCCACCACCATCGGAAGTGAGTTTACGTTGATCATCGCCCATCCAATACCGGCAAACATCAATATGATTGAAAGTACATAAAATCCCGACCCCATTAATGAGGCAAACTGTGTGGTCAGCACTTCGGTTGGGATGACATACATCAGGAGCACACAGGCAATCATAATCCAGATGCCCGTCATGATTACGTTTTTCCTTTTAAATTTACTGGCAAGGATTCCGGCTGGCACCGCCATAAGCATAAAGATCAAGCCAATGTATGAAATTTGGAATGCGGAATCACCGCCGTCAAGCCCGAGGTGGTTTACACCATATAAAGTGAAGAAGGTGTCAAGCGCATTGTAAGCGATAAACCAGAACAAAATTGCCAGAAGTATGAACATTGGGCTTTTGTCATTTTGAGTGAAGACATTCCCCAGGTTTTTCAATACCTTATTTTCCATTCCTGTTTCCTCGCCTTTATCAGCAAGGTGCAGCTTTGGCGAGATGTATTCTTTTGGCTCACGCACAAAGATCAATACAAGAGCACCAGCGAGGATAACCAGGCCAGCAGCCAGGAAGAAAGGATAGCTGGGATTGATCCGATACAAAGGGCCGCCGATCAATGTTGCCAGCACGGTGCCCAATCCGCCCATCAGGTTGATCACGCCATTCGCCTGGGAGCGTTTGTTAGAAGGAGTGATATCGGGCATGAGTGCAATAACGGGCGTTCGCCAGAATGCCATCGCAAGCAGCAATGTGATACAGCTGAAAATAAATAAGGGCAGGGCCTGTGCATTGGGGATCAGTCCGAACATGCCTGCTGCTAAAGGTGCGCCCACAACTACAAATGGCAACCGTCTCCCGATGGGTGAACGCAAACGATCGGAAAAAACGCCCAGTGGCGGTTGGATGATTAATGCTGCAATGTTGTCTAACACCATGATAAAGGAAATAAATCCTGCTTGCAGTCCGAAACGCTCATCCAGAAATAAAGGGACGAAGGCGTTATAGACGGACCAAATTACACTGACACCAAAAAATCCAAACCCAAGTAAAAAAGTTTTCAAATAGCTCATTCGTTTTGTTTCCATGAAGTCTCCATTTTTGTTGATTAGCTTGGTTGTTGAGGGTGATAACCTATACTCTTTAAAAAAGCCAGGTCTTCCTGACTTAAATCAGCTTTGATAAGCAAATCAGGTCTTTGTTCAAGGGTGCGTCGTAAGGCTTCATGCCGCCGCCAGCGATCAATTTCAGCGTGGTTGCCCGAGAGAAGGACATCCGGTATGCCCCAGCCTCGAAATTCGGGCGGCCGGGTGTAATGAGGGTACTCAAGGATCCC
>LGHA01000063.1 GCA_001508595.1 Anaerolineaceae bacterium 46_22
AGGAGGGTGCCCATATTGCCCGGGTCCCTGATTTGATCGGCGATCACAATAAAGCTTGGAGATTTTGGCAGGGGTATTGCTTCCCTTTTTAGAACAGCCAGGATGCCCTGGGGAGTCTCGGTGTCGCTGATTTCTGCCATCAATGGGGGGCTAATCTCTGAGATATCTGCATCCGGTTTTCCCTGCAAAGATTTGATCAATGCCATGCCGCGCTCAGAAAGGCTTTCGTCGTATAAAAGAAATTCAAGCGGCCAATCCACTGAAATGGCTTCTTCGACCAATCGGATCCCTTCGGCAACAAAAGCTGATTCAGCCTTGCGATTTTTGCTGGAAGACTGCAAGCTTCGGACAAGTTTAATCTTGCTGTTGCTGGAGGATGTGATCATTTCCGACATATTTTTCCTTCCCTAATTAAAATCAAGGGCACTGCTTCAACCCGAATTATATTTCATTTGAAGATATCAGGCGGCTCATTTTGTCACGGATGACATTCTTGGGACCGAAAAATTGCGTTCGGATCAAGCCCTCAACTGTGATGCTCAGTATCCCATATTGCGGCTTGAAATTATTATAACGGCAGGGATAAGCGACACCGGGGTTAAATAATAACTGTCCATTAACCCATCTGGCGGTTTGATGATGGGTGTGACCAAAAACGATGATGTCTGCATTGGGATAATCCTGGTGCAATTGCCTGTAATAGCGGTCGAAGAGATAGCCCTCACGAAAATAGGAAAATTTGTCGATCAGATAATGCAGTAAAGAACGGTGTCCGTGGGCAAGGACGATTTTCAGATTATTGACATTCAGCGTCTGATGTTTTGGCAGATGCATCCCAAATAAAATATCCCGGTTGCCCTGAACAATTGTTACAGGAGCGATTTCCTCCAGCTTTCGAACGACCTTCCAGCTGGAGGCATCCCCGGCATGCAGGATGTGATCGACTGGGTGGATTTTGAAAGCATCCAGTATTTCAGGCTGCAGGTGCCTGGCGCGATCGGGAACATGTGTGTCCGCAAGCACCCCGAAGGTGACTGTTTTGGGTTCAGCGGGCATCATTCATCTCTTTTTCTTTTGGTCTGAAATAAACCCAGGTCAGAAATGTGCTGAGGGTGTAGAGCAAGCCGGTTGTGATGAACAGCGGCGAAAAGCCCAGGCGTGTTTGGACAAAGCCCGAAATAAAAATGCCAACCGCCTGACCCGTTTGCCAGCCCATACTTCGGACACTGGCGATGGTCGCTTGTTCTTCCGGTTCACTGACTAACATGGCAAAGTTTTCGATCAGTGGAGACGACATCTGCATGAGAACATTTCGCAGCAAAAGACTGACGGCTGCAAGCCACAGGAAGGGTGAAAAGCCTAATGTGAACAGGAAAAATATGCTCGTAGCTTGTGTCGCAACTGTCGGTATGATGCGGCTGTGGGTGATTTTTACCAACCAGGGGGTGGACACTGAACCCAGGAAGACCATCAACGAAGCAAGGCTGAAGATAACACCAAGAAGATTGTCGCTGATATTAAATTTTCCTCGCAAAAAGACATTTAGATAGGGGATCAGGATTGCCGCGCCAAAGCCTGTTATCAGATTGATCAATGCCAGCTGCCTGACTACCGGTCGATTGGCTAATTTCTTGAGCAGCTTTCTTGGGAAAATCGGTATCCTTGCATTAAGTCTTTTTTCCTTGTGCTCTCTGATCAAAAAGGTCGGTATTAAGGCGCTGCTGGCTAAAATGATGCCTGCGGTGATCACCCAGCGATAAGACTCCGCACTGCCCTGGGAATACCCAAGCCAGGTTTCTAAGAGCCCGGGTATTTGTCCGGCCACTAGATTACCGATCATGTTCGCCAGCGTCAACAAACCAAAACTGAGGCTGAAGATCATGGCTTGATTTTCAGTTTTGCTGGCTGCCATAATAAACGGCGGACGTGAAACTATAAAGAGCATAATGCCTGCACCCTGAACCAATCCGAAAACAAAAATGAGAACAGGATTGACCAGGTGGATCTGCATGAACATCCCAATAAACCCAATACTCAGCCCAATCAACATGCTGATCCTTCGACCGATTTGGTCAGAGAGTAAACCGAGCGGCAAGCCAAAGACTAAGGCTGATAATGGTGTGGCTGATCGGATCAAACCGAGCATATCATTATTGAAGCCAAGGGAAAGGATGTAGAGATTAAAGAACAGGTCCCAAACGCTGAATGAAAAGCCATAAAGCAGGGTTGCAAGTAAGAAAAGTTTGGTGTCACGATTAAATTGAATACGCATGAGGTCAATGAATCCTGAATAAAATTGCGGGTTGATTTTACCATGAGAGGCTATTAATTAGGACGAATTCTATGAAAACTACGCGAGTTTAGAGGATCCGGGAGTCAATAATTCATACCGTCGTTCTTAAATAAAAAACACTTTTCGTTCCACTCTGATCGAGGGTGAAAAGTGTTTTTTGAATGTGGGTTAGCGTTTACGGATCAAGAATTGGTAAATTCTTTTCTGTAAGTCATCATGGTCTTATCTTTGTGATAGCCCAAACTTGTGTAAAGCTTCAGCGCACCTGTCGGGTTGTTCGTGTCCACGCCCAGTGCTACTTCTTTCATCCCAAGGGCTTTGTGCGTATGCATACTGCGTATGATGAGCGCCCTGGCAATCCCTTTACGCCGCCATTCGCGATGTGTGGTAATTTCCTCTGTCCAGCCGCGTTTTTTATTGTATTTTTTGTTGTAATCACGATCGATAAAATTCAAAACACTGCCGACAACATCATCACCATGCCATGCGACCTGCCAGAGATAGGGTTGAAAATATTTTGATTCTTTATAGCCTTTAAAGCTCACTTCACCAGGGTCTGTGAAACCCCAGTGGTCGCGAAAAGCTTCGGTGGACGCATCCCAAATCTTCCGAACATCTTCGGATTTTACAGGGCGTGTTTCGACACCTTCAGGCAGGTCTGATGAGGGGATATCCTTCAGGGATCGTGACATTTCAATGAAATACCGTACTGGTTGATAGTTTTTCCTTTCGATGATTTGATTAAACCAGGGTTTCAATTCATTACTGTATGTTTGGAAGAATCTTTTGTGTCCATGCGGATGCACCTTCGAAATTTCACGCAAGCGATTTTCACACCAATCAATCATAAAATCTTCGATGCCCAGGTTTCGCCACTCGGGTCGAATATGCACAAAATGCGAGTAGATAGTGTCTTCAGAGGCTTCCTCTAAACTCCAATCGACACGAGAATAGGCGACAAGCGTTCCGTTCACCTCTGCAAAGCACATATCATTTTGAGGATTGGAATTTTTCAAATGCTTGTAATCGTTTTTAATGTCGAACACTGTCATTGACTCTTCGTCATGATCAGCGGAAGCAGCCGCCTCAATGATGTCAAGCATTAAGGGGAAATCGGATTCACCCTGAAAACCCCGAAATTCAAGACCATCGATCTCTGGTATTCTTTCTAATAAATTATTGATTCTTACTTTCATTTTCTTACTCCGTTAATTATTTCAAATGAATTGTGCTGCACGGGGTGATTTTTCCCCGACAGGCATGAAAACATGTGATCCTGAAACAATCGAAGCAAACCTCACATTGCATTTCATAAAAAACTTTCGACGCTTCTTTATCGACCTGCTTTCACCTTTTTCACCCTTCAACTGCAGCGCATTTGCCTTTATTCTTTTGTATTTTCGTGCTTGCCATTCGCTTCTGCCGCCCGTTCTAAATCTCGCTCATTCAGCTTGAATTTGAACCATGCTGGCAGAACTGTAACCAATGCGAAGATGGCTGTAATATAAAATGGTGCTTGTGGGTTGATGGTCTTCCACAGCAAGGACCCAATGGCTGGGGCAGGCAGTGAGAAGATGCCCAGGCTGGCATGGATCAGTCCAAAGCCTGTTCCCCGGATGCGCTCAGGCAAAACTTTGCTGAGCAGCGATTGGTATGCCGGCGAAAGCAAACCCACACCGACACCAAACAAGGCCCACACCCCAGCGAATCCCATAAAGGTCTCAACGTTGATCAGCATCAGCATCGCCACGAATTCTAAGAAGAATCCCAGGGCGATTGCAGCTCGCTCGCTGAATTTATCCGCAAACCAGCCGGCGGGGATGGTGGTGATCATCATGGCAATGCCGAAGAATGAATTGAGCCAACCGATTTGCTGAAGGCTCATCCCGCCAATCTCTTCGAGATAAAGCGGCATCAAACGGAATGACATCGAAAAGGCGATATCACGTACACCGTCCGTCAGCAGCAGCCATGTCAGTACGCCGCCTGCCAGGGCAAGCCCCAGAATGGTTTTCATGTTCATCTTCAAGGACGTAAACGAAAACTCACCATTGGCGTTTTGCCCACGACTTTTACTGGCTTTTTTTGCCAGAAAGAGGCGGATTGTTGTTGCAATCAAGTAAATCCCTGCAGCAACGGTCAGCATGACCCGGAAGCCGTACGTATCCGCCAGCCAACCGGCCAGGGGTGGACCAACGACGGTCACCACGGTATAGATCGTGTCTGTGATGCCGTATACCTTTCCCCTGTTCTCCTCATCGGTCTCCTCGGCAATAAATGCTCCAAAGCTGGGTCCGATCAGGGAGCGGGTAACCGAGTTCAAGCCTTCAGAAAGGTAGAGCCACTGCCAGGTGGGTACGAAGATGGGACTGACAAATGCACCGACACCGATCACGCTGCCAATGGCGATGCTTTTCAGACGACCGATGGTATCCGAGACCCAGCCGCCCAAAACCTGCAGCACCAGGGGAATGATTTGCGAAATCGTGAAAAATAAACCGATCTGCATCACATCCGCCCCAAGGTGTTTGAGGTAAAGGGGCAGCATCGTGGCGTACATTTCCGAGGCAATATTAGCAAACACCATCGCCGCCATGAACACGATCAGGGTGTTGGACAGCATTCGGGTTTTGGTGTTTGTTTTAGTTAAGATTTCTTTTGTTTCCAGTGTTTCCATAATAAATCTTCTTTAAAAAAATCCCTTGAACTAAGATGATGAAATTTCTTTCGTCATCAAATCCTTACCAGGTCGCAGTTCGAGCTCGTAGGTATCATATTTTTGTGTGACGTGCATGCCGGCTTTTTCGTAAAGCCTGGTCGCATTGGTCAGGCTGTCAGCATCCACACCCAGACCAGCCCGTTTCTTGCCGCGCTGATAAAATTCATTGAAGGCGGTCAACAACAGCGCCATGCCCAGTCCTTTTTTACGCCAGGGCTTCCGAACACATAATTGGCTGACCCATGCCATATCCGGGTCTTCGGTCATTTTGCCTGAGTTTCGGCAAATCCCTGCGATTTGATCCCCGTCCTTGGCTAAAAACCAGAGCGTGGGGTCAAAATCCTTGTTGTTCTGGATGTAGTGCTCCCACTGCGGCAAAACGTCTACAATGGGTCGTTCGACAAAACCCCAATGATCACTGAAACCATCTTCCAGGGCGATTAACGCGTCTTTCAATTCCTTTTCAAGGTCAATGCTTACGATTCGCAAGCCTTCAGGGATGACTGGCTGCTGCGGCGGATGGTCAAATTCAATCATCATCCGGTAATAATTTCGGACGAGCTGGTACCCATATTGGCACAGTGCAGCATTTCGCTGCTTATCTTGGCTTGGCGTTCCATGATTGATGACAACCCTGGCATTTTCAGGTGCAAGGGATACCCGGTTTCGGGCGCAATCCTCAGCCCAGGTAAGCATAGCATTGTAGAGGCTTTCATCCCAGTGATTCGGGTGTAAAACACCCCAAACATACTTGGTAACATGCGGTTCCGTGAGATCATAGACGTCAATATAGCCAATTATGTTCCCCTGGCTGTCTTCAACAACCCGGGCAATCTCTTCCAGGTCAACGCCAGGCGCTGTCCAATCGTTTATCATTTCATCCAGTTCGGAATCCTTCCAACCGTAGATATGCTGAGAATAAGCATTGAAAAGATCGACAACCGCCTGCCCATCATCCAGGGTAAAGGGGCGGATTTTTGTTTTTGTATTTGTTGTGTAAAACATTTTTTCTTCTCCTTCTTACATTTCACTTCTTGTTTCATCCAATCCCGTTAGCGAATTAAAAAACCACGGGTTTTGGCGTTCCCGTGGTTTTAAGGCAATTAAGCGTATTCTGAAAATAAAAAAGCCACGGGATTGGAGCTTGCCCATGGCCGTTGGTGTGAATTTAGGTTAAGCTAAATTTATTTGGGCAGACTCCGCGCAGGTAAATTAACGCCGATAAGATCGGTGGATTTGCTGCGTAGCATTGTGTATGTGTAAAATGCATTGCTCATGCGCGTACTGCCTTTCTTGTAAGTTTCCAAATTTAGCTCGCCTGAATTCAGGCGTTTTTTGATCGTTACGAGTTTATCATAAAAAGTTAGTTTTTGTCAAGAGGAATTTTGAGATGTCAGGATTTCTTTATAAACCCCTGGTAAACCACAAACAGCAAACCTGCCCCGCAAAGAATGATCAGTCCGGTGCCAAGGGATTTGCCATCACTGAGGGTTCTATGAAAGATAGAAGGCGGCTCTGTGGGCGTTCGGGTAGGCGCAGGCGTCCGGGTGGGGAAGGGCGTCATGGTGGGGCGAGGCTGGGTGGGCGTTGGCGTTGGGGGTATCTCGGTGGGGGTGGGGGATACAGTCGGGGTGGGTTCAGTTGCGGTTTGAATGATTAATTCCTGCCCTTCAAAAACCTCTGTGGTTGATTGTGGCAGCAGGCTGTTCCGCAGGATTTGATCAATGAGAACCCCATAAGCTTCTGCAATGGTCCACAGCGTTTCACCATATTGAACAACATGGATGATGATGCCGTCTTCGTTTGGCGTGCTTGTGATGACTTGCTGAATATACCTGACGTTCTCATACTGTGATACAGAAGTATTTATTGATTCAGTGCTATTTTCATTTTCAACATTTTCCACATAGGTGCTTTCCTCGGGAAGGACGTTCAGGGTGTAGTAAACATAGCCATCCGAAAGGGTCACACCAGCGCCGACGGTGCCGGTTGCATAGCCCATCATCGTTTCCCAGTGAACAGCATCCGACCAAACCGCATTGACGCAGTATGAGACGGACATATCTGTTCCCATGGCGACGTTTTCTTTGATCCCATAATCATAAGCGGTGGATCCATCCGCCCGTGTATGCGTCCAGGTGCCTAAAGAGGCCATGTAGTCGCTTTGTGTTTGAGCAAAACCCATCAGGAAGGAATCAACCGTGTAAGGAGCCAAGCCCTGGCTCTGCCTGAGGGCGTTGACCGCGTTGATCAAATCTGAAGCGCTGCCTGCCTGGGCAGATACGGGGGAATGGACTGGGATT
>LGHA01000064.1 GCA_001508595.1 Anaerolineaceae bacterium 46_22
GTATCCATCAGGACGACAGGTACTGATTCATTACGGTATTTTGCCAGGAAACCCTCACGCTGTTCACTTTTTCGGGGAGGAAAACCGGCAAATATGAAGCGTTCGATGGAAAAATCGCATAGAGAAAGGGCTGAGGTCAGGGAGGCAGGGCCAGGCACGGGTGAAACCGGGATCTTCATCTGGTAGAGCAGTTCAAGTAAGTGCTGTCCAGGATCGGCGAACACCGGAGTGCCGGCGTCTGAGATGATCGCCATGGTCTCGCCTTTAGCTAACCGCACCATGATATTTTGCGCTTCTTCAGCTTCATTATGTTCGTTAAGGGGGATCAATTCGTTTTCAATATCCAGTTTATGCAGCAGCCGGCTGCCCTGGCGTAATTCTTCGCAAATGACAGCATCAACTTTCTTGAGCACGTCCAGTGCCCTGAGGGTGATGTCTTTTGGATTGCCGATGGGTGTGGCGACAATATATAGTTTGCCTGGTTTGGTCTGTTTTTCCATTTTGTTAATTGTAACATCCCCGGCTTTAATAACAAAAGTGAATTGCATGGATTGTGTGAAAGAGGATATTTTGTTGCTTAAATCATTGTTGAAGTCCATTATACTCAGCGATTCTGGTTCTTAATTTTTACCTACCCCCTGACCCCCTCCCTGAAGGTAAAGAGAAATTTCAGTAATTTTGCAATACTGGTCAGTCAATCAGGATTATGGCATAATCTACATATTGCAAGGTCTCGATTGAAAGGGTATCTATGAAGAAAACCAGCCGGTTGACGCGCATCTCATTGATGCTGGCCGTCCTGTTTGGTGCAGATAAATTATTGGGGGTTTTGCGAACGGTTATCATTGGCCGTCAATTTGGTCTTTCGGAAGAGTTGGATGTGTTCAACGCAGCCAATAATCTGCCTGACATGTTGTTTGCATTGATCTCAGGCGGTGCCCTGGCGATTGCTTTTATCCCGGTTTTATCAGAGGTCTTATCGAAAGAGGGGCGTGAGTCCTCCTGGCGTTTGTTCTCCGGTGTAGCAAATTTAGCCTTCATCGTTACAGGTGGATTAGCAGTTCTCGTTGCCCTTCTTGCGGGACCGCTGGTGCGTGGTCAATTAGGGATTGCACCTGGATTCAGCCCCAGTCAGCAAGATTTAGCGATCGAGTTGATGCGTTTGAACCTGATCTCGACTTTATTATTTTCTATCAGCGGCCTTGTCATGGCTGGTCTGCAGGCAAATCAACATTTTTTACTGCCTGCTTTAGCCCCGCTCCTTTATGACCTGGGACAAATATTTGGCGCCGTTGTTTTAGCACCATCGGAAAGTTACCAGGTTGCTGGTTTTCGGCTGCCAGCGTTTGGATTGGGCATCCATGGACTGGTGTATGGGGTGATCATCGGCGCAGCGCTGCACTTGTTGATCCAAATACCGGGATTGGTCAAATACCGTTTTCGCTGGTTTGCAAAAATCAACTTCAAGGATGCGGCATTTCAAAAGGTGCTGCGTTTGATGGGGCCGCGCCTGGTGAGTATGGGATTTATCCAGCTAATCTTTTTGGCAAGGGATAATTTAGCTTCCCGGCTGCCTGTCGGATCTGTCACGGCTTTGAGTTACGGCTGGTGGATTCAACAGGTGCCAGAAACACTGATCGGCACAGCGATTGCCACCGCTTTATTACCAACACTCTCGGAACATATTGCTTCAGAAGATCATGGCAGGTTCAAAGACACAATTGAACGATCGTTAAAAGTGATGATTGCACTGTCTCTACCGATCACCGTCATCCTTTCACTGGCAAGTTTGCCTTTAATCCAGTTCGCCTTTGGTTTTTCAATTGAAGATGCCCAAATGATCCTATGGGCAAGCCAGGGATATTTGATCGGTCTATTGGGTCACAGCCTTGTTGAATTAGGGGTACGCTCGTTTTATGCGAGGCAGAATGCCCGTGTGCCGATGATGGTTTCAGGTTTGGGTTTACTGATGTACATTGGCTTGGCTGTTGCGCTAATTTCACCTTTGGGGGCAGGAGGGATTGCTCTGGCGAATTCTATTTCGTATAGTATACAAGGCGTATTGTTGTTTGTCTTATTAAACCGGAAACTCCCACAAAAATTCAATTTAGGAAGCACCTTATTGCGCAGCTTGTTGAGCGGCATCGGGGCGGGATTAGGCGTATGGCTGCTGCTTACTGTGCTTCCGATTCCCCTTTCACCGCTGTTCTTGTCCATTGTGGGGATGGGAGTGGGGGGGCTGGTCGGCGCAATCCCGATCTGGCCTGAGATTCGATCCCTGGTGAATTTATAAGTCATTATTCATCTATCCCCCCTCCCAATCACATATCTTATTAAATACATCAAATTTATGAATTTTGCTCTGTTTTACCTTTCCATTTAATAAAGGTATAATTTCACCCTATGGACGAAAATGAGATTGAGAAGACAGATGCTGTTTCCATTGAATCAGCAGATAAAAAGAAGAAAAAATTCCTTGAACGGCGTTCCTCATGGTACATATTGGGGATTCTTATAGCCCTTTTGATTGTTTTAATTGGGGCGATTTCGGGCATTCAACGCGGTATTAACCAAAGGGTAAATTTGGCAGAGACACAAGCCGCGCCAAAAGTTCAGTCGCAGTTGTTGAACGCTAAACAAGATATCGAAGAGGGGCGTTACGAAGTAGCCCTGGATCGGCTGGATTGGATCCTGGAAGAAATGTCCCCATACCTCAGCGATGAAGAATTGCAGGAAGTAGGCGATTTATACAGCCAAACATTGCTACGAATTTCTACTTATCGCACACCCACACCTGAGCCATCACCGACACCAACTGAGCCTCCCTTTACACCAACGCCAGACTTAAGGGGCGAGGAAGATTTATTTGAAACTGCAAAACAACTGCTTGCTGAAGAGTCCTGGGATGAAGCAATAAAAACAATAGAAACATTAAGGCAAAAGAATTTATCCTATCGCACGGTTCAGGTGGATGGGATGCTTTATGTTGCATTGCGGAATCGGGGTTTGGATAAGATCCTGATTGAAGGAAATCTTGAGCCGGGAATCTATGATTTGACATTAGCTGAAGGTTTTGCACCTCTTGATTCGAGTGCTGAGGGCGTACGAACATGGACCCGCATGTATTTGACAGGCGCAAGTTATTGGAATGTGGATTGGGCACAGGTCATTTATTATTTCGAACAAGTTTACCCCCAATTGCCATACTTGCGTGATGGGACCAACATGACCACCATCGAACGCTACCGGATTGCCCTGTATGAATACGGCACGCAGCTCGCAAATAACGGTGAGGTGTGTGAAGCGTTAGAATATTTTGAATTGTCCTTTGAGATTGCACCGGATCCGGTAGTTCAACCAACGGCTCAATGGGTTGCTGAGGAATGTGAGGAAGAAAGCAAGCCTGAGCATGAAGAGCCGAAAAATACCCCCACACCGGCACCAACGACAGCCAATCCGACGGCTGTACCTACTCAGGGACCAACAGAAGAAACAACTTTAGAACCGACGGCAGAACCGACAGTAACGCCAGCGCTAACACCAGCGCCTTAACTGAAACATAAAACTTTATTAGCCATCCAGTGAAATCGGATGGCTTTTTTGATTAATTTTGGATTACCAATTCCCCAACCAGGTCATGGGTTATTGCACTGTTGATTTTTACTGGAACGATCTCACCAATCGGAGCCAGTCCCTCAATTACCACCAAGCCGTCGATTTCTGGCGCATCCCGATAAGATCGCCCAATTGAAATCTGATTTTCTTCATCCACACCTTCGATCAATACATCCAAAATTTTGCCAATAAACCTCTGGTTGCGTTCCAGTGATATTTCACCCTGGATTTGCATCAGGTGTTCAAGACGTTCGATTTTGACATGTTCCGGGATGGGATCGCCAAGGCGTTCTGCAGGAGAACCTGGTTCAAAAGAATAAGGAAAGACGCCCATGTGATCGAACCTTACTTCCTGAACGAAGTTGACCAAGTTTTGAAAAGCTTTATCATCTTCACCAGGATAACCGACGATAAAAGTCGTTCGCAATGTGATATCCGGCATCATCGAGCGGATGTGTGATAGGTTTTTTCTGACACCCATAATATCGCTTGGGCGTCGCATTGAACGAAGGATATCAGGATCGGCATGCTGCAAGGGCATATCGAGGTATGGCAAAATTTGAGGTTCGTTGTGCATCAATTGGATCAGCGGTTCAGTCACGTATCCCGGGAAGGTATACATCAGGCGAATCCAGGGGATGTCCGGTACCGCTTTGAGGATGTTTTCGAGCAGAGTCGTTATGCCATCCTGCATATTGAGATCATGTCCATAGTCTGTGATATCCTGTGCAATCAGGATGATTTCTTTCATCCCACTATCCTGCAAGGTTTTTGCGTCATGGACAATTTTGTCGACAGGGCGGCTGATGAGGCTTCCCTTAATTAACGGGATCATGCAGTAAGCACAGCTTCGCCGGCAGCCGTCGGCAATTTTTAAGTAGGCGCTGCCGCCCTGAACTGCAGCACGGTTCGTGCCTTTTTCGTCCTGTCCAACGGTTGAGACCTCAGGGAAGTAGCTGTACGGAATTTGCTGACGTTTATCGTCCATCTCCTTGATCAGGTTCAGGATATCCATCCAGCGACGAGTACCAATCAGGCCATCGATTCCGGGTACCGCTTCGAGTATTTCGTTTCGATGAAGTTCAGTCATGCAGCCTGCAGCAATCAATTTTTGCCATGGTAATTTTTCACTGGCTAAGTCCGTCAGGACCATGAGAGCTTCTTCTCGAGCAGCTTTCAAAAAACCACAGGTGTTAACAATCAGGTAAGCCGCATCTTCTGGTGCGCTGGCTGGGACATAACCTTCCCTGTTAAGAATTTGTGCCATTGATTCTGAATCAACCAGGTTCTTAGGACATCCAAGGGATATCAGGTGATAGGTTCCTTTTGCGCGTTTTGTCATATTATTCCGTTGGTGTAAGTGTTGGCATCCTCGTTTGGGTCGGCGTTGGCGTCGCTGTAGGCGAGGGTGATGGTCTTGGTGTTTCAGTGATGGTTGGTGTGTTGGTGGGGGTTGGCAGGACCAGACCTGATTCTGTGAATACCAGGCTGATCACCTGCCCGAGTAAACCCGGTGATCCCATGTCCTGGTCGTTGAAATAAATTTGCAGTGCGCCGGCGTTGCCGGTCAGAACTTCAACTGAATCATCGCCAGAAAAGTCATAAACATTTCCTGAGATCAATCGTCCCTCAAAGGCAATTTGACCGTCTGTTGTAATCTGAACCCATGTTCTTTGTCTTGGGATGATAACAATGTTGATTTGGTTGTTTCCGGGCAGTGGGGTGAAGATGGGCGTGGGTTCAATTTCGGATGTTTCAACTATTTCTTCATCAACTTGATCGCTATCCATGGTCATGGTTATTTGAGGTGTGGGAGACCCGGTGGCGAGCAGGACATCTGCCACCTCCGGGATATCCGTTGCTTCAATGTTGGGGTTTTCCGTATTCATGATGCGGTTTACACCCCAAATTAGAAATCCAGCAAAGCCAAGTAATAACCCGGCAATAACAAGCAAATCAAGTGAAAAGAAGTTCTTCAACCGGAGACCTGTTGGTGATAATTCTTTCGCAGTTTTTTTATTTTGTGACTCTTCCTGACTTTGTTTCTCCAGCCTTTTTATCTGTAATCCATCCGCATATTCCAGCAAGATTGCATCGACATCCAGATTGAGAAACTCCGCATAGTTTGCCAGCATCCCTCGAGCCTGCACTGGCGATGGCAGTGCTTCGAAGTCACCAGCATCAAGCGCCTCCAAAAATGGTTGCCTTATGTGAAGATGATTGGCAAGGTCCTCGTAGGAAAGGCTCAATAACCTTCGACGAGCCTGTAATTTTGCCCCAATGGCTTTGAAAATCGCGGTCGCATGTTCTGTCTTTTTGGTTTCTGGTTGTACCAGAGACTCAAAATTGGGAATATTTGTTTCGCGTGATTTGCGTTTGAGGTGAGATGCTTCTTTGGTGCCTTGAGAGATTACTTTTTCAGTTGTAACTTCATCGTCGCTATCGAAGCTTTGCTCAATCTCATTTTTATAAAGGGGTTCTTCATCCTCGGAAGCAGACAAATCTCCCAAAGTTTTGGATGTTTCACTTGCAGTTCCCTGGTAATTTGGTTTTATCTGAAGGTCCTCCAGGTTAATCCCCAACTCGGCGGCATAAAGTCGTAAGAAACCGCGCTTATGAACCCTGGAAGGCAGTGATTCGTCGTCATCAACTTCAATCGCTTCAAGATAATTCATGCGTATGCGCGTCTTTTGGGCGATTTCCTCTAAAGAAATCCCCAGGGACTCGCGAATTTGTTTTAATTTTTGTCCAGGTGTCTGTGACATGAGTGTATTATATTCTAAAAGAAAACCGGCCTGAAGAATCGATTGTTCAAAGGCCGGTTATCGTTGAAGTTTGATATGCGAAGAATTATTCGGCTTCGGCGCTCTCTTCTGCTTCTGTTTCTTCTACGCTTTCCTCAACAATGCCAACATTTTCGATGGCGATTGAGTCAGAATCCTCCAAAACGGTGGTTGTTTCAGCATTTTCAGGCATTGCTTCTTTGGTTTCTTCCTGATCTTCAGGTGCTTCACCTTCTCGGTGGACAATGACGGTGATTTCTGGCATCAAGTCCATCGTCAGGTGAATCGGAACTTTGTAAGTGCCTAATTGGCGGATGGGTTCTGTTTCCACCTGTCGTTTTTCAAGCTCAATTTCGAAATTTGCTTGAATGGCTTCAATGATGTCATCATCACTGACTGAGCCGTATAATCGACCTGTTTCGCCTGCTTTGACGGCAAATGTGAGCTTCTTGCCATCGAGAACTTCTGCAACATCGCCAAGTTCTTCATTGAGGGCAGCACGACGTTCTGTGGCTTTTACCTTAATCCGTTCAGCTTGCTGGAACGCACCCGGCGTAGCGGGGAGTGCAAAGCCCTGAGGGATCAGGTAGTTGCGGCCATAGCCAGCAGCAACCTTTTTGATTTCGCCAGCTCGACCTAATTTATAAACATCTTTGATTAACAGTACTTTCATTTTTCAAGCCCTTTCTTCTTTCGTAAAATAGTCTTGCCCGAAGGGTACAACGGACAAGCTAAAAGATTTTACCCTTAATATAAATGATCGGCAATCTTTTTACAGAATTCTGTCAGGGCAAAGTAGTAATGTCCTATTTGAGCAAAGTTAAAATGTCCTATTGGAGGTGAATAGGATATGACGAAAAACAGGATCATTACAATGAGCAA
>LGHA01000065.1 GCA_001508595.1 Anaerolineaceae bacterium 46_22
TTGGATATCTCTCCCTGTACCCAGATGTCCTGCAGGATCTCATCACTTTCAAGCAATTGGCGCAGGTAGCTGTTGAGCTGGCTAACACTCAGGATATTTTTGTGGTGAAAAAGTGTATATTGTTCATTCATGATTACTGACTAAGTATAACAAACAAATCAGGGCATTTCATAATCTGATACAATTAATCTTACCTGACAGTTGATAAAAACATTAAGGGATGAAAACTTTGGATCATATCTGGACACCCTGGCGTATGAAATATATTCAAGAAAATCATGATAAAGAGAATTGTATTTTTTGCTCTGCAGCTGCGGGCGAGGATGATTTTGAGAACCTGGTTTTTTTCCGTGGAGAGCATGTTTTTATGATTTTGAACCGCTACCCTTATACCAGCGGACATGTGATGTGCGTACCTTATATTCATGAAAGCACTTTGCAGGGATTATCCAGGGAAATCAGGATGGAGATGATGGATTTCACCAGCAGGGCTGTGGCGGCGCTGCAAAAGGTTTATGCACCTGAAGGCTTCAATGTCGGTTTGAATTTGGGGAAGGTTGCAGGTGCCGGCGTTGCCGATCACTTACACATGCATATCGTGCCGCGCTGGATGGGCGATACGAATTTTATGTCAGCGGTGGGTGAAACGAGGGTTTTACCAGAGTCGCTTGATGAAACGTATCGGCGCGTGAAGGACGCCTGGGAAGCTGTTGGTTAAGGTTGGCTTATTGAGGATAATTGGCTCCGGATATTAATTCGTATTGTAGGGCGGGATGCGATCTTCATCCCGCCTTTTTTCTGCGCTCCTGGAGTTTTACGATTTTTGGAGTGAGGGGCTTTAGCCCGAAATACTTGGATTATTAATACAAATCTCGATGTCGCGAGATTATTAATCTATCAGCCTGAAGGCCTCACTCCAATCTGTTGGTTGGATAATTCATTTTGTAGTGATGATCCTATTGGACTGGAATACTCACTCCAGGATGTGTGTTGAAATTTCACACCTTTCTTTTACTTCCAGCAACAAGTGCACGAAACAGTGAGATTAGCCCAAGAGCAATCAAAAGAGCTGGCCAATATTTTGTGAATTCTGGGTCCAATCCAAAAGCAGCCCCAAAGGAAAACAGCATAATTGCACTGATCAAAAGCAGGATTAAACCAGCGCTGATGGATTGCTTGAAATTACGGTCAATCAGGCTGCTGATGATAATGCCGATGCCAACAAAACCTGGAATGAGTGCCCAAATATATGTCCAGCTTTCCCAGTCTCCAGTCATGTTTTGGTAATAGAAAATACCGCCGAGACCAGCAAGGATTGAACCAGGTACTGCCAGTCCGCCTGTGCCGCTTAAAATAGCCCAAATGATGAAAAGTAAACCCAGACCAATGATAATAAAGGGCCAATCCCAAAATTGGAAATATTGTGGGGCAATCTCCCTGATGAGGAACAAAATCCCGAGCAAAATAAGAAAGAAACCGCTTACAACACTCGCTCTTCGATTCATGATGTACTCCTTTTTAATTGATTATTTCTTGAAGCCTGAGTCAATCCCCAGGCTTCGTCATTGATGCATTATTAATTTATTTTTCGCCAAGGTTATCAATATCACCAAAGCCATTGATATCCTGGGTGACGTTGGGCGAACCATAATAACGTAGATTACCGCCGCTGTTAATTGAGATGTCAAGGCTTTCAGACGCCCAAACTGTGGCACTGCCCAAACCGTCAATCTCGATGGATGTGGTGCTGGTTTGCAGATCACCAGCTTTATAATTGCCCGCGCCTTCAATGCTGACAAGCTGCTGTGAAACCTGGCCGGCGATCGTCATGTCAGTCGTTCCGGCAATCTTCACATTTAAGCTTTCAGCGAATAATTGGTCTATTGTTACCTGCCCAGCACCGTTAATGGTCAATGCCAGAATTCCTGTTTCCAGGGAGTCAATCTCCAGGTCTGCTGCTCCGTTGATCGTTATTTCTGACAAATCGTCAATGGTCAATGTATAGACAATCTTTTTTGTTGGGATGATTGAATTCCGCCAGAAAGAATCCCGGTAGCCTAAAACGAGGGTGTTCCGCTGAACTTCAGATGTAAGCCTGTCAATAATATTATCTTCAGCCTGAATTTCAAGGGATTCTTCTTCTCCCTGGAAGATGATTATTTGACCGGCACCGTCAACCTGCACGGAATCAAAGCCGCTGACATCTCTGGTTTGTGTTATGACCACGCCTGATCCACGTGTGACGTTAATGTATGGAATCCCGCAAGCACTCAGCAAGATGCTGCTCATGATTATGATTGATATCGTTCGAACTTTTTTCCAGTTCATTTTTTCCCTTTCACTTTTTTATTTCTACTTAAGTATACGATATTGAATTTGAAAAGTTGCAATAAGGAACTTATAAAATTCCCGTGTTTGCTGTAATCCTAAATAGAGGATAAAATCAACGAAATAGATATTGAACCTTTGTTAACTAACCTTAAAGGTTTTTCATGATAAAGTCAAACATTCTACACCCTTCGCGATATCACGGCTTTGGGACAAAGCCTCCCTTTTTTGAGGGATGGTATTACAAACTGGTCAGTATGAATGAGAAGCAGCGATTGGCAGTTATCCCCGGCGTCTTTTTATCTGAAGACAAAACAAAAAGCCATAGTTTTATACAGGTTTTTGATTCTGAGAAAGCGCAGGTGCATTACCATCGCTTTCCCATCGATGCCTTCAGTGCAGCAACAGATTTTTTTGAGATCAAGATCGGCCCCAACACATTCACCTCCAGCAAGGTCAGATTGGCAATAGATGATGAACTGGAGAAGGTCCACGGCAGCTTAACTTTTGAGGGACTGAATCAGTGGCCAGTGCGATTTAACTCACCCGGGGCGATGGGCTGGTTTGCCTGGGTGCCTTTTATGGAATGCTATCATGGCGTGGTCAGTATGAACCATATTATTAATGGCCATCTGGAAATTGATGGTCGGCTTTTAGATTTTTCAGGCGGCAAAGGTTATATCGAAAAGGATTGGGGAAAACAATTTCCTTCAGCGTGGATTTGGGGTCAGAGTAATCATTTTGATGTACCAGGCGTGAGCCTGATGCTCTCAGTCGCAGTCATTCCCTGGTTGCGTAATTCCTTTGGCGGTTTCATCATTGGATTGTTGTACCAGGGGGAGATTTTGCGCTTTGCTACTTACAACCGGAGTAAAATCGAACAATTATCAGTTGACGATAAACAGGTTAACCTGGTTGTTCAGAACGCGAATTACCGTTTGGAGATTCAAGCTTTCAGGACGGGAGGAGGATTGCTGCATGCGCCAACAAAAATTGAGATGGGCAGACGAATCCTGGAGACGCTGGATGCAGAAATTTTTATCCGGTTAACGAATCTAAAAGGGGATGTATTATATCAAGGGACTGGAAAAAATGGCGGCCTCGAGGTCATTGGGGATATGGACCAACTTCTGACCTTGGTCCTGTAATTGTTATTGATTGTTTGGGTTGAATTGTTGAATTGAAAAATAGTAAATCAGTTCGCTGATATTCGGGCTTTAAATTCGTCGAGAGAGTAATTACCGTAAATTTCGATACGTTCTAAATAGAAAAGGTTACGCCAGGTATGAATGATATTTGTTCCCAAGCCCATCCCTGCTTGATAGCCGTAGTCGTTAACTTTTTGTGCGAGAAAAGGATCAATGGTGCCAAAGGGATAGGCAAAGGTGAGTATCTGGGTCGAAAGTGCTGAACTGAGCCGAGATTTGGATTCACCAATTTCTTTTGCGACGCTGTCATGCGTCTGGGTCAGATCTATATGTGAATATCCGTGACTGCCGACATCCCAACCGGCACCCATCATTTCATTCAGCTCTTTGACATCCACAAAATTCTCAACGCCGCCAAGTCGATTGGCGACAATGTAAAATACCCCGGTAAAGTTGAATTCCTTCATTATAGGAAAGGCATTTTTATAAACACTTGTGTGACCATCGTCAAAGGTAATAAGGATCGGTTTTTCTGGCAGGTGTGAACCTTCTAAAAGCGCATCCAAGAATAAGGATAATGAGATCGTTGTATAACCCATCTCAGATAAGGATTCCATCTGCGCTCGGAAATCTGGAATGGAGACGGTGTACCTGTTGTTGAATTCCTGTCCCTCAACGTGGTGGTAGAGCAGGATGGGAGCAACAATCTGCCCAGCTTCGTTGTAAACTAATTTGGGAGTCGGCGTATTTGTGGTTGTAGGCGTTGGCGGCAGTGGTGTGATGGTTGCTGTACTGGTAGGTTGGTTTGTTTGAGTCGCCGTTGGCGGGGGAGATGAGGGTGTTGTCTCTTCAGTAGATGTGACAGACATTGTCGAAAGTGAGCTTCCCTGAGCAGGATTGCAGGCGTTTAATAAAAGTATGCTTGAAAGAAGGGAGGTTAATATTAAAAACCGAACTCGAAATTTTGACATGTGAACAGCAGCCTTCGATTATATCCTATTGTTTTAGTTCATTTAGAAAACGAATGACATCGGTTAATATGACAATTCTTATCAGGTTATATTATAACACCTTTGAATTAAGAAGTTCATCTTTACCCTCGTGCTGCCTTACTAAAAAAATCTGCAAAGCTTAAGCTGTCGCTTAAAATTTTGGTATATTATGATAAACTTAAATATCAAATTAAAAAGGAGATTATATGAAACCTAAACGAATTTTTATGATTGTCAGCCTGGTGTTCACCTTAACGGTCAACGCCCTGGCGAATATATTACCCATTAATGGGTTAACAACAGGGGAAGTTTCTGATCGATACCCGGTATTATTTGTTCCTGCGGGATATGTCTTTTCAATCTGGGGATTGATTTATTTAGCTCTGGTTGCCTTTGCCATTTATAGTGTTACTAAAAAAGGCTTGGCAAATGTGAAAATTGATTCCATCGCCTGGTGGTTTGTGGCAGCAAACCTGCTTAATGGCGCCTGGGTTTTCTTCTGGCATTACGAGCAATTCCTGATCACGCTCATCATCATGATAGGTCTGCTGGCTTCATTAATTGGCATTTACCTCAAGTTAGGTATCGGTAAGGCAAAGTTCGAACTTACAGAAAAGCTTGTTGTTGCTGCACCCTTCAGCATTTATCTTGGATGGATTACCGTAGCGACAGTGGCAAATGCTGCCCAGGTTCTGTATGTTTCTGGTTGGCGAGGAGGCCCGATTTCTCAGCCGATCTGGACCGTAATCATGCTCCTGATTGCTGCTGCTTTGGGCGTGATTATGATCTTTCAGCGGAGTGAGGTTGCTTACCCCCTGGTCTTAACCTGGGCTTTTGTGGGCATCTGGGTCAAGCAGCAGGGGAGTACCAACCTGGTCGCGATCGCTGCCTTGATCCTGGCGATTCTAATCGCTGCACTTGCTCTGGGAAGAGCTTTCTTTTATAATCCAAAGAAGCTAGAAAATATCAACGTTTAGTAGAAACAAAAAACGCCCCCGATCCGGGGGCGTTTTTTCTATTTCTCAAAAATTAGCCGCGCCGTCTGCCTCCGCCTGCCAGTGATGCAAAATAAAGAAGCTGCATGACGGAAGACGCGATGGCTGCGACATAGGTCAGGGCGGCGGCGTTTAAAACCTGGCTGACGCCCTTTCGTTCTTCTTCCGATTGGATAATGCCGCTCTGAGCCAGCATGTTTTTAGCGCGCTTCGAAGCATTCAATTCAACTGGCAATGTTGCAATTGAAAAAATTGCACCGGCGGAAAATGCGAAAACACCCAGCCAGGCTAAATTCCCAAGATTAAGCAGCAAACCGATCAGGATCAGGATCCAGCCAAGGGACGTACCAATATTTACGGCAGGCACCATTGCAGACCGAATTTTCATCGGTAAATAATTTTCTTTATCCTGCTGTGCGTGCCCTAACTCGTGGGCTGTGATTGCCATGGAAGCCACTGTTGGCCCCTGGGCGATGTCCCTTGAAAGGCTGAGGACATTGTTTCGCGGGTCATAATGATCTGTTAATTTCCCCTGGACCCCTTTGAGTTTTAAATCATACATACCAAGTCGCTCGCTTAATCGTTGTGCGACCTGCTCCCCGGTGAGTCCGGCACGGTTTCGCACCTGTCCCCAATGCGCATACCTGCTGTTGATATAGAATTGAGCAATCAGGCTCAGTATGAGCGCTGGCAGCATGTAGATCAAATAGTTGATATTAAACATAGGTAGAAACATATTTACCTTCCTTAATGCTACTTACTGAATTATCTCCTTCAGAACCTCAATGGCTTTATCAAGCTGAGGATCCAAGCCCTGTTCGTAATCTTCCTGGGTCATCTCAACGAAATATTCCGGTTCCAATCCTTGTTCGCTGATTTGGCGGCCCTCAGGGGTGAGCCAGCGGGCGATGGTGACGCGTACGCCGCCTGCATTATCCTCGAGAGCGATCCAGATTTGCACTGAGCCCTTACCGTAGGTGGTTGTGCCGACTAAGGGGGCGCGTTCCAGGTCCTGAATAGCACCTGCGGTGATTTCGGAAGCTGAAGCAGTGCCGCCGTTGACCAAAACGACCATTGGGATTTTGGTCGCAAGACCACCGGGAATGGCTTCGTAGGAATAGGTCTGACCATCACCGACTTCCTCGTACATCACCACCCCTTCGCCGATGAATTCAGAAACGACCTGGATAGCAGTGTTCAGAAATCCACCGTAATTATCCCGCAGGTCGAAAATCAACCCTGCTGGATCCTGATCTAACACTTCCTGGAGGGCTTTCCGCAGCTGTTCAGTGGATTTATCACCAAAGCTGTAAAGGGCAACATAGGCGATATCCTCTTCCAGCATCTCGTAATCGACAGTGGGGACAATGATAATTTGACGTGTAATCGTGACATCGAAAGTCTTATTGTCGCGCGAGATTGTGAGGGTCACATCTGTACCGGCAGGTCCTTTAATATCCTGTAAAACCAGTTCACCAGGTACCCCGGTCATATCTTCTCCGTCAACACCGACCACTTTGTCATTTGGCTGCAAGTCGGCCTCAGCCGCCGGGGAACCCTTCATTGGGCTGATGATCTGCACATAATCACCGGTGATATCGACCCAGGCGCCAATCCCACCATATTCACCTTCAAGGGATTCGTTTGCCTGTTCAAATTCATCAGGGTTCATGTAAGAAGTGTGTCGGTCACCAAGAGCACCAAGCATGCCCTCAATCGCGCCGCGCATTAATGCCAGGTCA
>LGHA01000066.1 GCA_001508595.1 Anaerolineaceae bacterium 46_22
GTTGCTTTTACAATCGCTTTGGCACGCTTTGCTGGATCTCCTGATTTGAAAATACCAGAACCCACAAAAACGCCATCAACGCCAAGCTGCATCATCAGACCGGCATCTGCCGGGGTAGCAATACCGCCCGCTGCAAAATTAACAACAGGTAAGCGTCCCAATTCCCGGGTTTCTTTAATCAGTTCATAAGGTGCACCGATTTCCTTAGCAAAGGACATCAGCTCTTCTTCCGGCATATTCTGCAATCTACGAATTTCACCCATCACCGCACGTGCATGTCGTACAGCTTCAACCACATCGCCCGTCCCGGCTTCACCTTTCGTGCGGATCATTGCAGCACCTTCACCAATGCGGCGCAAGGCTTCACCCAAATTACGGCAGCCGCAAACAAAGGGGATCTTGAAGTCATGCTTGTTGATATGGTGTTCTTCATCAGCGGGGGTTAAAACTTCTGATTCGTCAATGTAGTCCACACCAAGAGATTCAAGGATCTGGGCTTCAACAAAATGCCCGATACGGACTTTTGCCATGACCGGGATGGAGACCGTCTCCATAATTTTTATGATCAATTCAGGGTCGCTCATACGGGCAACGCCGCCATCAGCACGAATATCCGCTGGCACCCGCTCCAGGGCCATCACCGCAACTGCACCTGCGTCTTCTGCAATTTTGGCATGCTCTGGTGTTACCACATCCATAATCACACCACCCTTGAGCATCTGCGCCAAACCTCTTTTAACTTTTATTGTTGCGACCTGTTGTTCCATAGTACCTCCATCATATTTTGTTCACACGAATTCTACCACGCGGAAGGGCAAGGAACAATAAACACCCCCTCAGATCATCAAAACAAGAATATAAATACCCTAAACATCATCGAAATACCTGGTCTCATCTAAATAATCTTTCCTGTTTTTCCCGCCAAGTTGCGCAGGAATTCCAATTGACCAAGATGATAGGTGTTGTGGAAAAAGTAGAAAAATGCAACGTAACCACGTCTGCTTTTCCCCTGCCAAAAATCGATCTCCTCTTTAAAATCAGCTTCATCCATTTGAGAAAGTCGACCAATAATTTTATTGGTCAACCGTTCATAAATATCAACCAGATCACTTAATGCCAGCACACCTTCTTCTTCACCACGGATGGGTTCAGAACCAATGCGGTATCGGGTCAGGTCTGGAAGGCCATCCAATAATTCTCCATCCAGAACTTCAAGTATTTCTACCAAATTGACCACCAGGTGTCCCATCACCCAATTTAAACAATTGCCGCCCGGTTGGGGCTGCAGCAGGCTGTCTTTTGTGGTCAGACCATCTGTTTGTTTCCTTAAAATATCCAGCTCACCAGATAGCATTTTTGAAAAACCATCAATTCCTATCATCTTTTCCCTTTCAATAAGCCATTAGAACCTTTTTGACAATTTATTTTTGATGCCGGTTTAAACGACCAGGCTGCCATCCTTGTTGAATTCCCAAAATTCTGCCCAGGCAACCTCCCAGTAATAGCCGTCCTGATCCGTGAAATAGCCGCTGTAACCGCCCCAAAAAACCATCTGTGGGGGTTTTACGACCACACCGCCAGCTTTTTCTGCTAACTGCAGCACCCTGTCCACCTCTTCTTTGGTGCGTGTATTATGCGCCAGGGTGAATCCGGGGAATCCTGATCGCTCTGCATTTATCTGTGGTGAAACATCTTCTGCCAACTTATCCAGAGGGTAGAGCCCAAGACGCGTTCCTGATGTTTGAAAGAAAATGATCCCGTCTTCAAGCTTGCCCTGTGTTGGGAAGCCCAATCCTTCTTTATAAAAACGGAATGACCTTTCCAAATCTATTACGCCCAATGTAATGATACTGATTCGTGCTTCCATTTATTTCTTCTTTCAAATTACCCACTGCTTTCCGCAGGTGATCTATATCATTCAGGGTGACATAATGGCAGTTCAAGCAGGTATGCCAACGGCCATATTCCAGGCGCGCCACATGCCATGCGCGCTCACGAAAGCCATTCAAGACAAATAATTCACGAAGAAAATCCCGCATCTTCCAAAAATCTTCTTCGGATTGATAAGGCCGATAGTTTATCGCTTTTGTAATTGACCTCACAAATCTACCTTCGGAGCAGAATTTTTCTTAGAAATTAAGCAGATTCTTGTAAATTAATAAATCCGCTTGTGTATAACAACAAAAAATGACCTCAGTAAAAGAGGCCTCTGATCGAATAAAATCCTTAACGGTGGAAACGGCAATTTGTGCTGCCGCTTCTTTGGGAAAACCGTAAGCCCCGGTGGAGATGCATGGGAAGGCAATCGATTCGAGACCATGCTCAATGGCAATTTCAAGGCTGCGCCGGTAGCAGGAAGCTAGAAGTTTCGCTTCCCCTTTTTTACCGCTATGCCAGACGGGACCAACAGTGTGGATAACATACCTGGCAGGCAAATCGTAGCCGCCCGTGATCCTGGCATCACCCGTAGGACATCCGCCCAAAAGCCGGCATTCCTCTAATAAACGAGATCCCGCAGCTCGATGAATGGCACCATCCACACCACCGCCGCCCAACAAAGAAGAATTTGCCGCATTAACAATGGCATCAACTTTTAGCTTTGTGATATCCGCTTGAATACAACGAACGGCTGTCATTGAAAATGCGCCTTCCGATATTTACTATTCTATAAATTTTACTTCCAGCGAGTCAAGATATTTTCTCGTTGAAAGATGCTTGTCCCTAAATAGACCATACCAATATCAACCAAAATCATACCGCCGATAAAACTGAGCATAACCATCACATTGATCACAACCACGCCGGCTAACTGCGCAAACAGCAAACCAAAGATCGGGAGCAAAAACAGGGTGGAAATTTGCTCTGCAGTTCGTGGATCGTTAACCCGCGAAGACACAAAAATCGTCAGGTTGACGGAAGCAATCGCCATCAAAGGGCCTGCAATAATGATCGCCAGCAGCCAGGTTGGTCCAGCAATGTAATTGATGACGGACTTCGTCACACCAAGCAATGGTAAGGCTGCAACGAAAAGGCCGAAGGAAACCCAACCGACAAAAATCGCCGGCAGGGACGCCGCAAGACTCTTCCCTAGCAGGAGTTCAAATGTTGAAATTGGCGTTGCTAATAAGGGCTCCAGGCTGTGCGTGGTCTTCTCACCAACAATGCTGTATGCCGCAATGGTGACGGGGATGATCACCGGCACCATCATGAATAACAGCAGAAACTGGTTGACCAGATAAACTTGCATGCATTCTGCGCCGGTCATATCGCTGCTGCAGGCAGAAAGAAATTCTGCGGGTACATCCGCTGTACCCACCCCGCCCATGTCGCCCATTTCCTGCCCGGTAAAATATAACATCACCAGCGGGAGAACAGTGAAAATCAGCGGCATAAAGATCATAGTGAATAGCACCATGCGATTTTTAAAGACTTCCGCCCATTCTTTATCGATGATCGTTCGAATACTTTTAAAGTTCATCTTTGATCTCCCCTTCTTCCTCCAGCGTCTGAAGATAAATATCTTCAAGAGAATGGCGTAATTCGCCAACAAATAAGAGGTCAGCGCCATTTTCAACCAGCAGTCGAATAATTTTCGGGTTGAGACCTTCAGGATCTTCCATCCCAACAACGAATTTTTGATCCACCAATTGAACATCCCTGACACCTTCGATGTTTTCAATCGAATTTTTCCAGGCTGGATCGAGCGTCCTTAAATGAAATACCACCTTGCGACCATAAATTTCCTGGCGTAAATTCGCTGGCGTGTCAACAGCAATTAAGCGTGATTTAAAAATCCCAATGCGATTACAAAGGCGGTCTGCTTCGTTTAAATTATGTGTGCATAAAAAAATAGTTCGTCCCTGGTCGCCCAACTCTTCAATAAAAGATCGCACCAATCGCGCCGCCTCAGGATCCAAGCCGCTGGTGGGTTCATCCAGGAAAAGGACCTGGGGCTCATGCAATAAAGCCCTTGCGATCGCCAATTTCTGCCGCATACCCTTGGAAAAACTCCCCGCCGGATCATCCCGACGAGACCAGAGCCCCAGCATATGCAGGTATTTTTCGACCTGTTTCTCAGCATTTTCTACATCATGAAGGTTAGCATAAATCATGAGGTTCTTGAAGGCGCTCAATCGCTCATATAAACCCGGGTGCTCCGTCAAAACCCCGACTGTTCTGCGGATTTTCTGATCTTGTTTGCCAACCTCAAAACCATTCACCCAGGCTTGACCGGATGTTGGTCCAATCAGGCTGGTCAACATACGCACTGTTGTGGTTTTTCCAGCGCCGTTGGGTCCCAAAAAGCCAAACACCTCTCCCTGTGCAATAGACAGGTTGAGATCAACCACAGCGGGGATATCATCCCCTTTTTTGATTTCAAAAATTTTCGTTAACGCTTTTGCTTCAATCATAATTTCTTTCGCATGATAATAATGAATAACTAAACAAAGGACAACCAGTAAGCAGCAATACCGAATGCAACCCCCACATTGAGAGAGCCTTTTCCGCCCATCATAGGAATTGCCAATACATGTTCACACAAATCAATGATCCCGGGATCAACCCCGGCTTTCTCATTACCAATGACCAATGCCAGAACGCGTTGGTCAGATCGTTCAGGACAAAAATCAAAGATGGGAATCGATGCTGCTGTTCTCTCCAGGGCGATCAATTGCAGACCTTCCGATTGGCGTTGTTCAAGCAGCTTCAAAGCGTTGGGATGATACTCCCAGGGGACATGATCCTCAGCACCCAGAGCCGTTTTCTCCAATCCCATCCCATTTCCAGGCGTGGGAGTGATACCACACAAGAACAATTTGTTAATGCCAGCCCCGTCTGCTGTTCGAAAAATTGCCCCAACATTATAAGCACTGCGTAAATTATCCAGAATAACGACCATCTCGCGCTTCGGTCTGGCGATTATTCCAGTTGAGCCCTTAAAATCTAATGGGTCAGAAACAAATTCCATTGGCTCGCCGCAAACTGGACAAAATTTTCCACTGTACTGATCCAGATCGATGGGCATGCGTAAATTACAGGCAGCATTGACGCATTGCATGAATTTAAAATTTGGCATTATTTACTCCAACAAGCTGTTTTCGAAAACAGAAGCGTCTTTATTTTATCGCTTTTTGGAATTTTACTGATGAAAAGGCCGGTTTAAAAAATTTGTCTATTAAAGCGCCAAACGCCTGGGTGAGGGGGGCACCCAGACGTTTGACGATATAAAATATATCATATTCCTGATCCATTAGCAAGCGTTTTTTTATTAACGAATTATTAGAGTTTTTAGGCAAATTGAGATTTTTTGCTTTCAAATTTTCAGATATCATTCTAATTCTTACGAGATTAGTCGTCCAATAAAAGGCCACTGCTTCCCAAATTTTATTTATTATTAGTACATCCCCTTGAGAATTGCAATAAGGATAAATTACGTCACATTAAGAATATTAACTTCGGTATAATGGATGAAGTCATGCGCATCCTATGGGTGTGCGTGTGAACTTATATAAAAACTTAAAAAGAAAGGATTCCGATCTGATGAAAGAATATGATGTCATCGTTATTGGTGCTGGTCCGGGAGGATATGTTTCTGCGATTCGCAGTGCCCAGCTTGGTTTAAAAACCGCAATTGTTGAAAAACGTTTCCTTGGCGGGGTTTGTTTGAACATTGGCTGCATTCCATCCAAAGCCCTTTTAAAGAATGCGGATGTTGCGCATACTTTGCGAGAGCAGGGTAAAGAATTTGGCTTCAGCTTTGATAATCTTGAGCTCGATTATAGTGTTGCTTTCAAGCGAAGCCGCAAAGTCTCAGATCGGTTGACACGCGGCGTCGGGTTCTTAATGAAAAAACACAATATCGACGTTCATATGGGCGCTGCAAAGCTAACTGCTAAAGACACAGTCGAAGTCACGCCGGATGAAGGCGAGGTGGAAACACTGAAAGCCAAGGATATTATCATTGCAACAGGCTCCCATCCCTTCATTATTCCGGGTATCGAACTGGACGGTGAAAAAATTGTCGATTATGAAGCTGCCATCATGCGGGACACCTTACCTGAATCAATAGTGATCATTGGCGGCGGCGCCATCGGTGTGGAGTTTGCCACGGTTTGGAATGCCTATGGGGTTGAGGTAACCATTGTTGAGATGCTGGACCATCTCTTACCGCTGGAAGATGAAGCCGTCAGCAAAGAAATTGAGAAAGCATACAAGAAACGCAGTATCAAGGTGATGACCAAATCCAAAGTGAAATCAGTAGAGGCGGTCGATAAAGGGACCAAGGTAACTGTAGAATCCGAAGATGGCGAAGAAGTGATCGAAGCTGAAATGACCATGGTAGCTGTTGGTTTTAAACCCAATACCAAGGGCCTGGGTCTGGAAGAGGTCGGCGTGAAATTGACCGACAGGGGTCATATTGATATTGATGATCGCATGGCGACCAATGTTGACGGCATCTGGGCGATTGGTGATGTCACCGGCAAACTGCTGCTTGCCCATGTAGCCATGGCTATGGGTGTGGTCGCTGCTGAAAATATCGCTGGGGTGGAAACTGTTACCCTCGATTATGATATGATGCCCCGTGCAACCTACTGCCATCCGCAAACAGCCTCCTTTGGTTATACGGAAGAACAGGCAAAGGAAAAAGGCTATGATGTTGCCGTGGGTGAATTCCCATTCCAGGCAAATGGTAAAGCCCTAGGCTTGGGGGACTACCAGGGATTTGTCAAAGTCATCAGCGACAAGAAGTATGGCGAGATTCTCGGTGCTCAAATGGTCGGACCGGATGTTTCAGAACTCTTACCGGAGCTGACACTGGCGCAGCGTTTTGAATTGACAACACATGAAATTGGGCGCAATGTGCACGCCCATCCCACCCTGACAGAAGCGATCATGGAAGCTGCTGAGGGTGCACTGGGTAAATCGATTCATATTTAGTTTGATTTTTTGTAAAAATGTCTTAACAGGCAAATCGATTATTGAAAAACTGTAGGGGCTCGGCACGGCATGCCGAGCCCTTATTTTCATTTGGCTACCTATATGAGCCCTTTCCTGGAACCTGACTTACTCATTTTAGTGTCCTGAAAACAGCTTATTTAACACACTTTTTGCTTCTTCGGGCACTTCAGGTTCTGCCAAGAACTCCTTTCCATTGA
>LGHA01000067.1 GCA_001508595.1 Anaerolineaceae bacterium 46_22
CAGGAGGAGCTTATGCGTCAAAAGGTCGTTTTAATTACCGGAGCCAATGGAGAGATTGGACACGGCTTAATTCATCACCTTGCTAACAATACAGATGCCAACATTGTTGCACTGGATGTCAACCCACTGGACAAGTCCTTGCGTGATCTGTGTAAGACCTACATTGTTGGGGACATCCTCGACCAGATGCTGTTAGGAAGGCTGGTCGTCGAGCATGAAATATCCACCATTTATCACCTCGCCTCAATTCTTTCTACCAAAGCTGAATACAATCCCGAAACTGCTCACCGGATTAATGTCGAAGGGACCATGAACCTGCTTCGCCTAGCAGTGGAGCAGTCTCAATGGCAGGGGAATCCTGTGAAATTTATCTATCCAAGCTCCATCGCTGCCTACGGGCTCCCGGATTTAAAACAAAAATCTGAGGTGGGTGCTGTTAAAGAATGGGAATGGAATTACCCCACCACAATGTATGGGTGTAATAAATTATATTGTGAACATCTCGGGCGTTATTACAGCTCCTATTACCGCCAATTATCTGCTGATTTTGGCGGAACGGAAACCGTGGATTTCCGCGCCCTTCGCTTCCCGGGACTGATCAGCGCAGAAACCACACCGACTGGCGGGACCAGCGATTTTGGACCTGAAATGCTTCACGCAGCAGCTAAAGGCGAGGAATACAAGTGCTTTGTAAGACCTGAAACGACCATTCCCTTTATGGTTATGCCAGATGCCATAAAAGCGCTGATCGATTTGGAAAAAGTTGACAAAAGCAGGCTAACCCAGCTTGTTTACAACGTGACCAGTTTCAGTGTCTCGGCACAAGATATTTTCAATATCGTCCTTGAGGCTTTCCCTGATGCAAAGATCAGGTTTGCTGTGGATGACTGCAGACAGCGCATTGTGGATACATGGCCGGAAAGCGTGGACGATTCAGCAGCATGTGAAGACTGGGATTGGCAGCCAGATTATAATTGCGAACGATCATTCCACGAGTACCTGATCCCTGCCATTCAGAAAAGATACCAGTAATCTTATTCGACGGAAAAATTAAAAAGCCCAAACACTTCGTTACTGGCATAAAAGCTCGCTGTAAAGTTGTGAGTATTTTGATTAACGAAGTGATATCAGCTTGCAGACATCCGGAAGATCAATAAGGCATCCAACCCATTCTGGAGTATTCAGAAAATGAAGCCCAAAAACAGGAGACCTAAAATGGATACGACGACCCAAATCCTCTTCGTATTATCCGGTGTGTTGTTTATTTTCATGCTGCTGAAAGATAAGGCAATAGCTTTCAATGGCATCAAAATGGCAGGGTCAACCCTTTTGAATAACCTGGATATCCTGCTGGTCGGATTTTTATTAGCGGGCTTAATTCAAGTGATGATCCCCAAAGAAATGATCGCAAATTGGCTGGGCAATAAAGCGGGCATCAAGGCTGTGCTCTTTGGCTGCCTTGCAGGAGGATTGATCCCTGGTTCGCCATACGCCGCTTTCCCAATTGCCGCTGGCTTTTATAAAGCCGGGGCAGGCTTAGGAGCAATGGTCGGATTCATCACTGCCTGGTCCTTGTGGTCTGTCACCCGTTTACCCGTCGAGATTGCCCTGATTGATCCAAAAGTCGCATTGATCCGCTATGGGATCACCTTCATCGTTCCACCAGCCGCTGGATTAATCGCCTTTTTCCTTGAAAAAAGCATCCTCTAATAAGGTTGACCTGCCTACACCCGTGCGCTAAAATTATGCTGATTTATTCATAACCTCAGGTAAAAAACCTATGCCCATTTACGAATACACGTGCCAGGACTGCAAGGCTAATTTCGAAATGATACGCCCCATGAAAGATGCGGACGCAAGCCTGAACTGTACCAACTGCCTATCCCAGAATGTCAAACGGCGAATTTCGCTGTTTAACGCATCGAGTGAAGGCAGACCAATTGCAGGCAGCAGCGCATGCGGCGGTTGTGCCGGCGGCACCTGCGCCACTTGCGGGACTCCTTAAATGGAAAAATATCAACTTGCACTGATCACCGGGGGATCCAGCGGGATTGGATTGGCGCTTGCCAAAGCGCTGATCCAGGAGGGGCTCAGTCTTTGTCTGCTCGCCCGAGACATTCCAAAACTCGAAAAAGCACAGACGGAAGTAGCTGCTTTAGCCATCAACGGCGATCAAAAAGTTGACATCATCTCCTGTGATGCGACCGATTACCAGGATTTGTCTCAAAAATTATCCCGATGGACGGCTCAAGCAGGTGTCCCCGACCTGGTGATCAACTCCGCCGGTGTGACTTACCCGGGTTACTTTCCGGATTTGGACCTGGATATCTTTCACTGGCAGATGGACGTTAATTATTTTGGCACCTTACATGTGATCAAATGTCTGATCGGCGATATGATCAAACGAGGTTCAGGAACCATCGTAAATATTTCATCACAGGCAGGTTTTGTTGGGGTTTTTGGCTATTCTGCTTACGGTCCATCCAAATATGCTGTTCGGGGACTGACAGATGTGCTTCGCTCCGAGATGAAGCCCCTGGGAATTACCTGCCACATCGTTTTTCCGCCGGATACTGAAACACCCCAACTCGAATTTGAGAAGGAACTTAAACCCCCTGAAACCAAAGCCATCGCCGGCGCTTCCAGCGTGCTTTCCGCTGAAAAAGTTGCCGAATCCATCCTGACAGGTGTAAAAAAGGGGAAATATGTCATTATCCCGGGCTTTGAGGGAAAACTGCTCTATCGAGTTATCGGCATTTTAGGCAACCTCATCTATCCAATCGTTGATTGGATGATCCGCAGGGCTCAAAAAAACAAATAATATCCTCCTTCTACATTAGATAATTTTTGGTCCGCTCACGCGTGACATAGCCAGATAATCCCGACACCAACCATTAAATATTAATAAAGAAAATTCAATAATATTTGTTTACCCCCTGAACGCCATGTTTTTATTTACCAAGATATTGCTTTTTATCAACCGCTGGATCCCCCAGAATGGAATAATTTTTTTCTTTAAATATTGCATCATTGGTCCAAACAGATTATGATAAATAAAACAAATATTCGAAGAATTCTATGACTGATAAGATCAAAACCATTCTCAGCCGGTGGCGCAGCCATCAAACCATTGCACAAAACGTGGTCGAATGGCGCGTGTTAGCAGCGAAACCTGCTGAGCTTACTGAATTTCCAGAAAGCCTCTCCCCACAACTCGAAGACCAGCTGCAATTAATGGGAATTAATGCATTGTATGCACATCAATCCCAAGCTTTCCTGAAGATTCGGGAAGGCTATAACGTGGCGATTGTGTCAGGGACGGCAAGCGGGAAGACCCTGTGCTACAACCTGCCTGTGATCGATAGGATGATCAAATCACCGGGCGGCAAAGCGCTATACTTATTCCCTACCAAAGCACTTGCCCAGGATCAGCTGAAAAACCTGCAGGAAACCCTGCACGATATCAAAATCCCAGGGATGGAGGGGGTCAATATTTATGACGGCGATACGCCTCAACACCTCCGATCAGCAATCCGGCGTGAAAGCAGCATCATTCTGACCAACCCGGATATGCTCCACACCGGTATCCTCCCCCACCACACCACCTGGAAGGATTTTTTTGCCGCCCTGAGCTTTGTCGTCATCGATGAGATGCACGCCTATCGCGGCGTTTTTGGCTCCCATGTTGCCAACGTCATACGAAGGTTAAAACGCATTTGCCGATTTTATGGAAGCCAACCCCAATTCATCCTGACCTCAGCCACCATTGCCAATCCAAAAGCCCTGGCGGAAGGTTTGATCGAGAAACCTGTCACGGTCATCGACCAGGACGGCTCACCGCACGGTGAAAAACATTTTCTAATCTACAATCCCCCTTTCATCGATAAAAAACTGGGCATCCGTCAAAGTTCTCTTTTAGAAGGTTCCTACCTGGCGGGCGAACTTATTGAAGAAAATATTCAGACCATTGTTTTTGGTCGCACACGACGGTCGATCGAACTCATCCTGACATACCTTCGCCAGCGGGATGCCAGCCAGAACCCAAATCGCGTGCGCGGCTACCGCAGCGGCTACCTCTCCAAAGAGCGCCGGGCAATCGAAGAAGGCTTGCGCCGTGGGGATGTACAGGGTGTCGTAGCGACCTCTGCCCTGGAATTAGGGATCGATATTGGGGGCATGGACGCCGCCGTGCTGATCGGGTACCCGGGAAGCATTGCATCGGCACGTCAGCAAGCGGGACGGGCTGGACGTAAACTCGCTCCTTCGCTTGCTGTGCTGGTTACATCAGCCACAGCAATGGACCAATACCTGGCAAGGCACCCGGATTATTTTTTTGATCGCTCCCCTGAACGTGCCTTAATTGCACCCAACAACCTTTTGATCCTGCTGCAGCACATCCGGTGTGCTGCTTTCGAACTCCCCTTCCAATTGGGTGAAGGATTTGGCGCAATTCCTGCTGAAAGACTGGCTGCATTTCTTGAGCTGCTCTCTCAAGATGGGCAGCTCCATAAGCAGGGGGACCGCTTTTTTTGGATGGCTGATCAGTACCCGGCAGGGGATATCTCACTGCGGAATGCAACACCGGATAACATCAGCCTGATCGTCAAAGGAACCTATAAAAACGAAACCATCGGGCAGGTGGACCTGAACAGTGCTTACTGGATGGTGCATCCAGAGGCGATTTATCTGCATGAGGGCACCGCCTACCAAGTGGATCAGCTGGATCTCGAATCCGGTGTGGCACATCTCCGGCAGACGGCAGTCGACTACTACACACAGGCACAAAAAGAAACCAGCGTTGAAGAAAAAAGTCGGATCAAGCAAAACCAGCTTATTGGCGCCCAAAAATCTTTAGGTGAAATCCTTGTGACCACAAAAGTTGTTGGTTACCGAAAAATCCGCTGGTTCACCCATGAATTTTTAGGCGGCGGTAAGGTCGACCTCCCACCCACGCACCTCAATACCATCGGGTACTGGATTTCATTAAATGAATATACAGTGAACATTCTCAAAGATCAAATGTTCTGGAATTCTGAGCAGAACGATTATGGTCCAGATTGGGATAAAATCCGTCAGCGGGTATTGAACCGCGATGGCAAGCGCTGCCAGGTTTGCGGTGCAGCGGATTCGGTTCAGCCACTACATGTTCATCATATTCAACCCTTCCGCAGCTTTACAAACCTTGAGTCTGCAAACCAAACCCAAAACCTGATCACCCTCTGCCCAACCTGCCATCGAAAAGCTGAAGCCAGCGTCCGAATTCGCAGCGGCATGGCTGGTTTGAGTTATATATTACACAGCTTAGCTCCCCTGATGTTAATGTGTGACGGGGAAGATATCGATGTTCACTATGATCCGAACTCAAGCCTGGGTGAGGGAAGACCGACAGTTGTTTTATATGATAATATCCCCGGCGGATTAGGATTATCAGAAAACCTGTACGAGATGCATCAACAATTGATCTCACAAGCCTTTGAAACCATCACATATTGTGAATGTGAAGACGGCTGCCCTTCCTGCGTCGGGCCAATTGGCGAGGAAGCATCCGGCGGCAAAGCAGAAACCCTGGCAATTCTTGAGGCGTTGATTCGAAATGACTGATTGGAAATCGCTATCCGAACAATTAAAAGGCCTTGGGGTTACGATTGGGAAAGAGACAAAATTTAAGAAAAATCACCCCAACAAACATCCCATTGAGTCAGTGGTTGACGGCAGCTTTCGCGAAGTCATTTACGGACAGGTCTTTTGCCACGAAGAAATTTATCAGCAAGACCACACGCACGGTGAGAGACCCCTTTACCCAAAACAACCCATCAAAACTCTTTGCGAATGGGCTGGTGCGACAGCTTTAACACCAGGCGATATTCAAGATTTCATCTTTCTGGATACCGAAACCAGCGGCCTTGCAGGGGGTACCGGGACATATGCCTTCGAGGTTGGTTTGGGGCGTTTCACTGACAAGGGCTTTCATCTTGCTCAATTCTTTATGCGTCACCCCGGAGAAGAACCTGCCCTTTTGGCTGGTTTATCGGAATTAATGGACGGCATGAAAGCGGTCGTGACCTACAATGGGAAATCCTTTGACATTCCATTGCTAAACACGCGCTATACCTTAATGGGGATGACCAGTCCCTTTACAGGTGTTGATCATTTCGACCTTCTACCCCTGGCGCGCTGGTTGTGGCGCATACGTTTGGAAAGCCGAACTTTAGCCAATGTTGAAAGTCAAATCCTGGGGGTTCAGCGAGGCGAAGAAGAGGTGCCGGGTTATTTGATCCCGGAGATGTACTTTGAGTACCTCAAATCCCAGGATGCCAGCCCGATGAAAGGCATTTTTTATCATAACGCGATTGACATCCTCAGCCTTGCAGGCTTATTCAGTCACATGGCATATCTTCTGAGTGACCCACATTCAGATAAAATAAGCCATATTGAGGACGTTGTTGCATTAGCTCGCTTCTTTGAATCAATAAGAGACATCCCCCAGGCGCAAAAACTATATCAGAAAGCACTGGCTTCAGATATGCCTGAGGATCTGTATTGGGATACCATTGAGCGATATTCCTTCCTTCTCAAACGCCAGGACGCCTGGGAAAAAGCCATTTCATTATGGGAGTTAGCAGCAAAAAATAATGCCCTTTATGCCATCGAGGAATTAGCAAAATATTTCGAACATCGTGCAAAAAACCTTACAACTGCTAAAGAATGGACTTTAAAAGGGATAAATATTCTCCAGGAACAACACCTGCCAGCCTATGAGCATTATCAATGGCAGGAAAAATTGAGATATCGGCTGGACAGGTTAGAACGCAGGCTGTCTTAAGATAAATTAAAAAATTATTTGTTTATTCAACACACCGCACACTCTCCGCTTGACTTTTTGTTTTTTTGTATAATGTTAATGTCTCCCCTGAAAATAGGCCAACTAAACGAAAAAGACCTTGCTGATGCCCCACAAATATGCACAATTTCAGGTATTTTTTGGGATGAGGCATTCAAAA
>LGHA01000001.1 GCA_001508595.1 Anaerolineaceae bacterium 46_22
TCAGGCAGCGATATGGAGTCAGGCTGGGGTTTTGCACCTGGATAACGTCCGCGGTGAACCACTGCAGATCACCAGTAAAGAAATACACTCAGCCATAAACGAAAAAAGTGTGATAAAGGTTAGGGCACTGACGCTGTCACAGGTTTTTGAAGCGCATGCGATCGACAAGCTTGACCTACTGAAACTTGATTGTGAGGGAGCAGAATACGAAATCCTCTCCGGTGCTTCTTCTGAGGTGTTCAATAAAATTAAGAGGATCATTATGGAATACCATGATATTGATGGTCACCATCACGATCATCTGGTATCACTCCTTGAGCGGCACGGTTACAGGGTGTATTGTCATGATAATTTTGTCCATGATGATATTGGCTACCTTTATGCTGAAAGCGTGTAAATGCCGTAAAAGGTTGTCAGCGGGGCGAGGCTGAAGTATCATTTCCAAATAAACTATTATTTTATAAGTGTTCAATGAAATGCAGTTTTCACCATGCCGGAAAATTTTATGAACCATCAACATGAACCGGAAAATCAAAATCAGGAAAGCGTTTGGGATTATTTTGTTGAAAAAATAAAATTCTGGACGCATGACCCGGTTGAAAAAGAAAAAATAGAAGCTCCAGGAACAATCACAAACATACCAGCTTTTCCATGGTTGAGCCTGGTGTCTTTGATCCTTGGATTAATGGCTCAACTAACATTTGAACCTTCGCCTGGACGAACGCCATGGCCCGGGATTGTCTTGTATTTAGCGGCTGGGGGATGTTTACTGGCATCCATTTTACGTCGAGAATGGCGATTACCCGATCTCAAACCTGACCAGGATGAGCCGATGAGCACAGCCTTCAGGCTTGATTTTTTCTTGATTGGCCTTCTTCTGGCAATTCTTGCATTCGTTTTATTTGGCAGCGGAAACTTTGGCTTGCTGAACACTTCTTTGTGGCTGCTTTCGATCGTTTTTGTTTTCCTTTCTTTTGGGAAAATGAATAAAAAGGAAGCTCAGCTGCGTAAAAACATTCTCCGCTGGATCAAAGCGGAGAATTGGCATATTCGTATCTCCCGCTGGACGATCATCGTCCTGGGGGTGATCGCGATTATCCTGTTCTTCAATTTTTATCGCCTTGATTCTGTTCCGCCGGAGATGGTTTCAGACCAGGCAGAAAAATTACTGGATATCAACGATATTCTTAATGGGAGCAGGGCGGTTTATTTCCCGCGAAATACCGGCAGGGAACCGATACACTTTTACCTGACAGCCATGTTTATGGCGGTCTTCAACCTGGAAGTTTCATTTTTGAATCTGAAAATCGTCGCTGTCTTTGCGAATTTGCTAACGCTTTTTTTCATTTACTTGCTTGGCAAAGAGGTTGGGAATAAATGGGTGGGTTTAGGGGCGGCATTATTTGCAGGGATGGCTTATTGGCCTCTTTTGTTCACAAGATTAGCACTGCGTATTCCCTATTATCCCCTGTTTGTTGCCCCGGTCATGTATTTTATGGTTCGTGGTTTTCGCCGGCAAGATGTTAAGGATATTTTGCTGACAGGACTGTTTCTTGGCCTGGGTTTGTACGGATATACCCCTTTCAGAATTGTGCCGATCTTTGTTGTTCTGGCAACAATCATTTTTCTTATTCATAAACCCGCTGAGAACAAGCGCTTACAAGTAATTTTCGCTTTAGCACTGATCACACTGGTTTCACTGGTTGTGTTTGTTCCATTGCTGCGTTACTGGCTGGCGAATCCGGATCTGTTTGCTTATCGCGCTTTCTCAAGGCTGACAGGCATGGAAGCAGGATTTCAAAAAGCACCTGTATTGATCTTCTTGGAGAATTTTTGGAAAGCAAGCATCATGTTCTTTTGGGATAACGGTGTGATCTGGGCGCATTCTATTCCCGGAAGGCCTGCACTTGAGCTTGTCTCTGGCGCGTTATATTTTTCAGGTATTGTTGGTTTGCTGGTCCGTTACATCCGCAAACGCCGGTGGGTTGATTTATTCTTGCTGGTTTCAATCCCGATAATGATGATGCCGTCCATCTTATCCCTGGCATACCCAGGGGAGAACCCAAGCTTAAACCGGACAGCGGGTGCTGTGGTGCCGGTTTTTGTGGTTATTGGATTATCCCTTGAAACGTACATTCGCACATTTCGTGCGCGATTTTCAGGGACGTTTGCAAAAATTGCTCCCGCTGCTATTCTTGGAGTTTTGGTCTTGTGGTCTGGCTTGAATAACTATGATCTTGTCTTTAACCAGTACTATCAGATCTACAGGGCATCCAGCTGGAATACTACGGAGATTGGCGATGCTGCCAGGTTCTTCATTGAATCCATCGGTTCGCCGGAGACCACCTACCTCGTTGGGTATCCCCATTGGGTGGATTCGCGATTGGTGGCGATCAATGCAGGGCAGGCTGGCAGGGACTTTGCAATATTTCCGGAGCAAATTCCCGCAACACAGGATGACCCTCGGGCAAAAATGTTTTTTGTGAACATGTACGATACAGAAAACATCGAATTACTCGAAGATACATATCCCCAGGGGGCTTTGTGGAAACACGATTCGGACGTTGAGAATAAGGATTTCATGATCTTTTTTGTGCCACCAACACAGGGAACGGGAGCCAATGACAATTAATCGTCAAAAATCGGCTCGGAATAAAGCGCTGCAATGGGGCAATATCTTTATCCTGGTTGCCTTGCTCATGACACTTGCTGTAGGGGCTCATTTACGCCTGGTAGGTGTTAATTGGGATGAAAACCAGCATATGCACCCTGATGAGCGATTTCTTAGTTTGGTGCAATCTGCAATTTCACCGGTCAACAATGCTTCAGAATATTTCAACACGGAAACGTCCAGCCTAAACCCTGCAAATCGTGGGCATACCTTCTTTGTTTATGGGACATTGCCAATTTTTATCATCCGATACATTGGGGAAGCCCTGGGAAAAACGGATTACCACGCAATTACGATTGTTGGCCGTCATGTCTCCGCAATATTTGATGTGCTAACGATTTTGCTGGTGTTTGCTATCGGGAAAAAATTATATAACCGGTGGGTGGGCTTGCTCGGTGCAGTATTTTATGCCACGGCTGTATTGCCAATCCAACTTTCCCATTATATGACGGTGGATACGATTACCAATACATTCACATTCCTGGCAATTTATGCAGGTGTTTGGGCGCTCAAGCGTCGACCTGTTTTGGAACGCAAGCATCCTGTTGGCGTGGAGGATCAGGCTGAGGTTGACTCAAATGATGATACTGATCGTCAAGAGGTAAGCTCAGGAAGTTTTGGGATGCTCATTAAGGATTTAGCACCGTACATTTTATTTGGCATTGCCCTGGGTGCAGCGACAGCTTCAAAGATCAACGCTGTTGTGGTGGCGATGGTCTTGCCTTTGGTTGAGGCAATTCGTTACTTTAAGAAGGATCCAGTTGAGCGGGACAGGGAAATTCTCCCGATAATTCGCAACCTTGCACTGGCAGCCGTACTTAGTTTTGTTGTCTTCCGTATTGGACAGCCCTACGCATTTAATGGGCCGGGCTTTCTCAATTTCGGCATTGACGAGAACTGGTGGCTCAGCATTCAAAATTTACGTTCCCAGGCTTCAGGGCAAGTTGATTTTCCACCGGCATTGCAATGGGCGCGTCGGCCAATTACTTTTTCTTGGGAGAATATGGCTGCCTGGGGTCTTGGTTGGCCCCTGGGAATTCTTGCAACTTTGGCGTTCCTGGGAATGGGATTGGCTATTCTGAGAAAAAAGAATTGGACCACGCACCTGCCTCTGTGGGTTTTTACAGGTTTGTACTTTGCCTGGCAATCCTTCTCGTGGGTGCGGTCTATGCGCTACCAGGTTTTGATTTATCCATCCCTGGCATTATTTGCCGGATGGGGACTGGTTGAGCTTATCACTATAAAGAAAAGCTTCAAGCTCGGTTCGATAAGGATCAAACCGAAAATTCTTCGTGCAGCAGCCATCATTCTGACAATTTTTGTCCTTGTGAGCACCGCCAGCTGGGCGTTTGCTTTTTCTCGTATTTACACACGGCCGCATACCCGTGTTGCTGCCAGCCGCTGGATTTATCAGAATATTCCAGGGGCATTGACACTTGAGCTGCAAACAGAAACCGGGGATTTTCAGCAGCCCTTGCCTTACCGCGCAGGGGACATCTTTAGCCCGGGCGAAAGCTTTCGCATGCCATTTTACGCTGTTGCAAATGGCAGCCTGCACAGCTTGAGCTTCCCGTATATTTTAGATCAATCGCAGATTCCAGAGCAGAAGACACTATTGCTTACGATTGTTTCTGCTGATGCCCCTGAGGAAGTACTGGGAAGTGCTCGCATCCAGGATGGTTTCGGGGCAACAGAGGGTGATTGGCGCGGCGCATCTTATGAATTTGTTTTAGATCGTCCAATAACACTGTCAGAAGGGAATCTGTATTATTTTTCTTTGGACGAGCTTGAAGGCGAAGCGACTTTTCTCTTGAATGGTTCACCATCCATGATCATCGTGACCTTGGATGGACAAACTATTAAAAACCCCTTACCCCGCATTCAACAAGGCGTTCGCAAGGACAACCCCTACACCATGAGTGTTCAGCTTGTCCAGGATGGCCAAATAACTGCTGTCACCACACCTTATTTGGTTGACCAATCCGGAAAAACGGGTGAAAAAACGCTGAACCTCAGCCTGACGCTTGTTGATCAGGGCGGTGTTTCGCGTTTCTCCGTCCTTCATGCCACATTTGAGCCCGGGGATGATTTGCGTGGAAAAGCTTACACATTTGAATTGGATCAACCGCTTGGTGTAAAAGCTGGACAAACACTGACGGTTACCATGACCACGGATAAAGAGGGTGTTAGGCTGGTTCCCCAGGCACCGGTGCCGGTGCATGAAAGCAGCTGGGATGACGCTGTTCCTTACCCCGTTGACGGGTTTAACCCCTACAGTGAAAGCGGCGGTATCTATCGCGGTGATTTGAATTTTGAAATGTATTGGGCGGACGATCAGGTTAAACTTGAGAGATTTGAAACCAATCTAGACCTGGCAGACTACATCTTTATAAGCTCCAGCCGTCAATGGGGAACAACAACACGGGTGCCTGAAAGGTATTTATTGACGACAGCCTATTACCGCAACCTTTTAGGCTGTCCGCAGGAAGAAGATGTTGAATGGTGTTATTCTGTTGCAGAGCCCGGTATGTTCGAAGGGACACTTGGCTTTGAGCTGGTTCAGACCTTTACCTCTCATCCCAGTATTGGTCCCCTGGAATTTAATACACAATTTGCTGAAGAAGCTTTCACCGTTTATGATCATCCGAAGGTTCTAATTTTCAAGAAATCAAAAGACTATGACCCTATCCAGTTGCGAGAAATACTGCGGTCAGTGGATTTGAGTAAGGTAGTCTATTTTACGCCAGGGGAAGCGGCAAATTATAAAGGACCTGATCCTGAAGGACTTTATGAACCTCGGTTTAACCTGATGCTCCCAGAAGACCGCCTTCAAAGTCAGCGAGAAGGGGGCACCTGGTCAGCATTATTTGATCGAGATCGGTTGATTAATTCATCAGAATTTTTGGCGGGTGCCGCTTTTTACTGCCTGGTAAGCTTCCTCGGTTTGGTTGCATACCCGATCATCCGGATGGCTTTGCCAGGTTTGGCAGACAGGGGATACCCCTTATCCAAACTGGCTGGATTGTTGATCCTGGCATTTGCAGTATGGATTCTGGGTTCTTTCGGTGTGCCCTTCTCTGTTACAACGATTGTGTTTGTCTTGTTAGGAATGATCATCATTTCCTTGCTCTTCATCTTGATGCAGAGGCAAATGCTTTGGCGTGAACTAAAGGAAAATTGGCGATATTTCTTAATTGTTGAAATCCTTGCATTGATCGCCTTTGTCTTCTTCATCCTGGTGCGCCTGGGTAATCCGGACTTGTGGCATCCATTCAAGGGTGGCGAGAAGCCTATGGACTTCTCCTACCTGAACGCTGTGCTCAAAAGCACAAGCTTTCCGCCTTATGATCCTTGGTTTGCAGGTGGGTATATCAATTATTATTATTTTGGTTTTGTGATCCTTGGGGTTCCAATCAAATTATTAGGGATCGTGCCTGCAGTTGCTTATAACATCGTCCTCCCAATCTGGTACAGTATTCTGATTTTGAGCGCTTTTTCTGTTGGATGGAATCTCTTTAAAGGCATTCCAGCCTTTAGCGCTGTATCGGGTGGTGAAAAGGATAAGAAAAGGTTCTTCCCGACAGCATTTTGGGTGGGTTTGGGTTCTGCAATCCTGCTGGCTTTTTTAGGGAATTTGGGCACAATTGATTTGATCATTACCGGTTTTCAACGGATCGCTTCAGGCGGCGCACTGATTGATGAAGCGGGTTTTGGTCAGCGGGTTAGCTGGGCTTTCCAGGGATTCTTCCAGTTTTTGCAGGGGACACCCATGCCCTTCTACCCGGGCGATTGGTACTGGTTTCCCAGCAGGGTCATCCCGGGTGATCCCATTACAGAATTCCCGTATTTTACATTTATTTACGGTGATCTTCACGCACACCTGATTGCCTTTCCGATTACCCTATTTGTGATCAGCTGGAGTCTTTCAGTGGTGTTGAGTAAAGGCCGCTGGGGTGAAGCTGACGGTAAATTTAAATGGCTAGGGCGTGCCATTGGTTTCATCTTGGGTGCAATTGTGATTGGCGCTTTGAGACCGACCAACACCTGGGATTTTTACACCTATATTGTATTGGCTTCCCTGGCATTGCTTTACAGCGTTTTTAAGAATTACCAGCCAAGGTTGAAGCTAACATTTAAGAGGGCGGGTTTTGCGGAAAAGGCTGTTGTTGCTCTTGGGGCTGTTTTCTTGCTGGTTGGGATGGCATTATTGTTCTATCAGCCTTTTGCATACTGGTTTGGGCAGGGCTATACACAAATTGAATTCTGGCAGGGAGATCGAACCCCGCTGAAGTCGTATTTCATCCATTGGGGATTATTCCTGTTTATCATCATCAGCTGGATGGCCTGGGAAAGCTACCATTGGATGAAGACCACGCCACGTTCAGCATTAGCTCGTCTTGAACCTTATAAACCATGGTTATTATCGGGATTGATCTCGCTGGCAATATTATTGCTTATTTTCTTGGTATCCGGTGTGGTTGTTGGCTTGGTGGCTGTCCCACTGGGTTTATGGGCAGTCATTTTGATGCTAAGACCGGGACGCTCGGATGGCATGCGCTTTTTGTTGTTCCTAATTGGAACTGCTGTCACGCTTACGCTTGTCGTTGAATTGATCTATCTTCCCGGTGATATTGGGCGGATGAACACGGTCTTCAAATTCTATTTGCAGGCATGGGTGATGTTTGCCTTATCAGCAGGTGTGTGTTTGGGGTGGGTTCTGAAATCACTGCGTTATTGGCGTGAGCACCTGGCATTTTTGTGGCAAGCGATGTTATATATGCTGCTGGCAGGGGCGGCTTTGTTTACTGTGATGGGGACTATGGATAAAATTCAGGACCGCATGGCTTTGGATGCGCCGCATACTTTAGACGGTATGGCATATATGGAATATGCGACATATTATGACCTGGGTGCCCAAATGACTTTAAGTGAAGATTACCAGGCGATCCGCTGGATGCAAGAAAATATCCAGGGTTCACCGGTGATTCTCGAGGGGCAGGCTTATGAATATCGCTGGGGAAACCGATATACGATCTACACAGGTTTGCCAGGGGTTGTTGGCTGGAACTGGCATCAACGGCAGCAGCGCGCGATTTTGAAAAGTAACATTGTGCAAGAGCGCGTCGATTCAGTCAATGCCTTTTACCTGACTGAGGACATTGGTCATGCCGTCGAACTCATCAATAAGTATGATGTCAAGTATGTCGTTGTGGGTCAATTGGAAAAAATCTTTTACCCGGGTCCGGGTTTGGATAAATTTGACGCTTATGAAGGCCAGTTTTGGCAGCAGGTTTATCAGGTTGGGGAGACAACCATTTACCAGGTGTTGGAAGCGCCTGCCAATTGATTTATATTTTAGATAATGGGATGGGCTGACCGCCAATATTATTTAAACTGGAAATTGAGACGCCTGAAGGGTTTTGGCAAGTATAATAGCAAGTGACATTATTATGGATGTCGGTGATTGAGATATTTGTTCGCACTTCCCGTGGATGTGTTTTACCGGCGAAGCCCATTAACGACGATTTATTGAAAATTTTTATGCTGAGTTGGCATCATGGAAAATCTTTATGAAGTTTGAAAACAAACCCATTTTTCACAAGCTGGTTTTATCAGGCGCTTTTATAACTGCCATTGTGCTCAGGTTGCTCCGATTGGGGGCAATGCCTTTAACGGATATGGAAGCAAGTATTGCACTGCAAGCGTTGGCTGTCGGGCAAAAAACGGAGACAATTTTTGGTGGACACATGACCTACGTGGGTTTGACCGGGATTGATTTTTTCCTGCTGCACACAGGTAATTTTTTGGCTCGGTTTTGGCCGGCGCTGTTTGGTGCATTAATCGTTTTTGTCCCGTTTCTTTTTCGAAATTACATTGGCAATTTGCCTGCAAACATCCTGTCTTTCATCCTGGCTTTATCGCCTGAGATGGTTGGGCTTTCTCGTATGATCGGCTCACCGATGATCGCCTTTGTGCTGCTGCTTTTGACACTTGGATTGATCAATCAAAAGAAACCCATACTTTCTGGTGTATCGTTTGCCCTGGCTTTAATGGGTGGTTCGGGATTTTGGACAGGCATTGTTTTGGTCGGGCTCAGTTTATTAACTGCAAAAGCGGTTCTGCAAATACCTTTTGAGGGATTTTTTGGCGAATTTTTCAAACACAAGGATGATCGCCTAAAGTTCTTGATCGCCTTTGGATTGACAATCGTGCTGGTTGCCACGGGGTTTTCCCTGGCGACCGAGGGCTTAAGCGGGGTGTTTTCAGGTGCTGTTGATTTTGTTCGTGGATTTGGAATGCCTTACATCGAACCCTTTGTCTTGAAACCACTTGCGCTTGCTGCATACAGCCTGCCTGCGGTTATCTTTGGGCTCTGGGGCGGCATACAGGGGCTCATCAAGCGCAGTAAACCTGATATATTCCTGTTGATCACAGCACTGGCCGGCTTTATTTACCTGCTCCTTTACCCGAACGCAAGCCCTACGGATATCATTTGGGTAAGCTTACCGCTCTGGACCTTATCTGCCAGGGTGATTGCTGCTGTGTGGCGTTGGCCTGAGGAAAATCAATTTGTGATGATCATCACTTCCGTAATGGTTGTGATTGTGTTTGCATTCACCCTTTTGGCAATGCGGTCACTGGTTAGTCCAACGATCAACCAGGAGGCGCGTTTGACAACCTTCATCGCGCTTGCAGGCGGGTTTGTTTTGATGATTGCTTTGGTGCTGCTGGTGACCTATGGCTGGTCAGAAGATGTGGCGTTACCCGGATTATTGATGGGCCTTTCCGTCGTGGTTCTTCTGGGGATGCTTTCACTAACGGTCAGAACGACCAGCATCAGCCTGGAAAGGACCCATGAATTATGGCACCCACAAGAATCCAGTTTATCGACCCAGTGGTTAAAGGTATCCCTTGATCGGGTTTTGGAATGGAATAAAAGAACGACAATGCCTATTGAAATCGCTGTGGCTGACTTCGATACGCCTGGGATGCGCTGGGTCTTGCGGGATTACGAGAATGTGGTTTTTGTGCCTTATGTGCCGCCTTCCTCGCAGCCGGGAATTTTGATTTCAGACATACTAACTCAGCCTGAAATTTCAAACTCATATCGCGGTCAGGACCTGGTTTGGTCACAGACCCCGAATTGGCAGGGAATGACGCCTTTTCAGTATCTAAGCTGGTTGATGACCCGAGACACCCCGGAAACAACCAGGGAAATTATCTTCTGGGTAAGAACAGATTTGATGCCAGATGAGCAATTTGCACAATAATCGTATCAGACAGGATTGGAATTATTTACGCATGGGATTACCAAAAACAATTGCAATTGACGGCACAGCAGGTTCGGGGAAATCAACCCTGGGATCTTTACTGGCAGAAGCCCTTGGCTATTTATATCTTGATACAGGTGTGATGTACCGTGCAGTCACCCTGGCTGTGATCAAGGCGGGATTAAGTCTTGACGATGAATCTGCTATTGGTGAGCTTGCACGGAAAGTTCGTATCGATGTTCGACCCCCCTCGATCGATGACGGTCGCGATGTGGATGTGCTGCTTGATGACGAAGATGTCACCTGGGAAATTCGCCAGGATGACGTAAATGCCTGGGTCTCACCCGTTTCTACACAGCGTGCAGTCAGGGATGCGATGACCGAGCAGCAGCGCCGGATTGCCCAGGAGAACAATGTCGTGATGGTTGGCAGGGACATCGGTACCGTCGTCATTCCGGATGCGGACTTGAAAATTTACCTTGACGCATCTTTAGAGGTCAGAGCACATCGTCGATACCAGGAAATGCTCGAAAGGGGAGAGACGCCTGATTTCAACGCTGTGTTAGCGTCTTTGAAAAACCGAGATAAGATTGATTCAAATCGTGAAATTGCGCCCTTAAAACCTGCTGAGGATGCTTACATCATCGATTCGGATAATTTGAATATTTGCCAGGTCTTCGAAACAGCGAAGGCATTGATCTATCGTATGTGATACCTTTGCAACCCTGTGGAATACAACCGGTGACGGATCTGTGATTATTGGCAAGAACAGTGATCGTGATCCGAATGAAGTATATAAATTGCTTTTGATCCCACATGCCCGTCATCAAGATAGGGAAAAATTTATCTTGCACATATATTGAGATTCCCCAGGTAAACGGAACCAAGCTGATCGGTCATAAGTAAATCGCATTAAAAGACCCTGTTTTATCTGAATTTATATGTCGCTGAGTCCGGATAATGCTATAATAAATTAACCTATATAAATCAAAAAAATGTCAGATATCTTTGCGCCACTCATGCCGGAATATACGATTGACCTCCCAAAGGACCCCATTGCCTTAGTTGCATGGGTGATCCTGTTTGGGTTAATTGTGTTTTTCATTATTCGCTTGAGGGAAAAGGGGGCAAAAATAAGACGGGAGTCTTTAATCTGGATGGCGATTTTGAGCGTATTGGTTCTGGTATTCACGCCATTTATTGGTATCCCGCTGGAAATTAACTCAGGAAATGTTTTCAACCAGGGAAAAACTTTTCATATCATGTTTTTTGCTGCCGTTCCCTGGCTTGCTGCTGGCGGCATTATCGGTTTCATTCCAGCGAGTTTGATAGCAGGTGTTTCGGGGCTTTTATATGCCTATTTAGAAACGCACCATATTTTTACACCCTTGATTTTCATCAGTTTTGCATTGTTCTATACCTGGGGGGTTCGCCAGAATTATCATACTGCTTTTTACCGCTATTTACGAATTCCAATTATCTCTGCTTTTTTAGCCTTGATTATGACGACGCCGCTGATCTTTCTGACCCAGATTTTCATAAGTTCTGGTGACTATCCCTTCAGGATTGCGATTGTTTTGGCGAGGATGCCGGCGATATTGATATCCTATGGTGGGATGCTGTTTTCCGGCAGCCTTATTTGTATCATCTTGCGAGCCCTTTTCCCGAACAAATGGGTAAGCCCTGCAGCCTTAATGCCGTCACCGAGTGAAAAAAGTGTAAAAAGCCGATTTTTACTGATTACGGTCCCTATCATGCTGGGAATTCTGATCCTCTTTGTTGGGGCAGTTTGGCATGTGAACGTCAATTCTTCACGAAGTGATCTGGTAGGTAAGTTGGTGAATGTCTCTGAAGTTGGTGCTGATGCCTGGACAACCTTCGTTGATACAGGTTTTCTGACCCTGGATGAAATTGGTAATGCCGTCCAATCAACTGGTGGGGCAGGTCCTGATTTCCAGCAGCTGCTTTCTAAGAAAATTGAAGAGGAGTCTTTCTTCGATCGTCTCATAATTCTTTCACCTGATGGAGAAATTATCTCAGCCTATCCAGGTTCAGGGGATGTCGAGCCAATCGAGATACCTGATGCAGTTTTTACTGACAGCGATGATTTCGTGAAGGTGGCGGCCCGTTCTGGAAGGCTGGATGCCGAACTGAACTTTTTCGAGTTCCTTCCCCAAGCTTCTGATGGGATGGTGCGGGTACTGTTGGGGCAAACAAATATTAATCAGAACCCTTATGCCAGAGCATTTTTGTCAGCATTTACTTCACTTAAGAAATTTGATGCCGATGGACAGATCCTGACACGTTCAGGAGAGATCCTGTTTGAACTGGATCCTGACTCTCTTTACGGAGATTTACCTGAAGAATCCTTTGCAACGCCGACCTTTTATGAGACAGGATCTCCGGAAGGCGAGCCATTGATGAAGTATTATGCGCCGATTGAAGGTACAGCATGGGCTGTATTCACACAAATTCCTGCATCCGTCATTTACCAGGCTGCCTGGCAGCAATCTTTACCGGTTTTATTGACTGGAATCGGTATTTTGCTCGTCCTTCTTTTTGCTGCGTTATATACATGGACGCCCGTTCTTAAGGACATTCGTTTAATTTCTGAGGAAATGAAAAAACTTTCTGATGGCCGTTTTGAAATTCAGTTTACTGAGCCAAAATCAAAGGGTGAAGTTACACAATTATTTGAACGTTTTTACCTGATGACCGGAACGCTTGGCAATCGAATGAAAAAACATGAAGATTTATTGACGTTAAACGAAAAGATGTCCTTCCAGAATAATCTCCATGATTCACTACAAGCGATTATGCAATCTGCCCTCAGCCGTGGGATATCTTCTGTTCGACTGCTTCTCAATGATGGGGTGGCGGTTGGCAAGGAGGGATTCTACGCCGGTTCTCAAACGGATACCTACAGCCACCTTGACAAAGAAGTCGCGGCAATTGTGCGTTCACAGGGCGAACTGGTTTTGCGGGATTCTCAAATTGGCAAGCGATTGACATTCAACAAAAGCCTATCTTATCCTTTAGCGATAATTGGGCTGCCAATGTCATGGCAGGGAGACGATCAAGGTGTATTTTGGGTGGCATATCACAAAAAGAAGTCTTTTACTGCTGAGGATATTGACTTCTTCCATTCATTATCCAGCAAGGCAGCAGCAATCATTGCGAAGGGAATCTCCTTTGATAATGCGGTCACGCTGAAGACTCATTTAGAAGCGATATTGGACAACCTGACGGATGGCATCCTCCTTTTGAATGGAGAAAACCAGGTTGTTTACCACAATCACGCTGCTCGGCTGATGCTTGATCTGGAACATATCACTCTGCTTAATGCGCCTATCACATCCTTGATAAGTGACAGGCTGTTGTCTGAAGCAATAATGGCAGGTGAAAACCGGGGTAATGACGCTCGAGAATTCAGATTGGCAGATAACGGCGTTTATAAGTTGGAAATTTCATCGGTTGATCTTGCGGGTCAGCAGCAGGGTAAAGTGGTGATATTTAAAGATATTCGCAGCGCGAAAAAGCGAGAGAAGCTCGGGTCAGAATTTGTGACAACAGTCTCCCATGAACTGCGTTCACCGCTAACACTGATACATGGGTATGCAAAATTATTGCGGCTTACAGGAAATTTGAATGAGCAGCAAGATGCTTACATCAACAATATCATCAATGGGGTTGAGGAGCTGAAAACACTGGTTATTAACCTTCTTGATATTGGGCGTTTGGAATCAGGGAAAACACTAGAAATTAAGCGTATTTCGGCGCAGGGCATGGCAAAAAACGTCGTCGAGAGCATGCAGCCTTTTGCCAGGCAAAAGAACATTCACCTGGAACACGTATTACCAGATTTCCCGGTTGAAATTGAGGGTGATGAGGCATTCCTTGCCCAGGCACTAAAAAACCTTTTAGAAAATGCAATTAAATTCACAAAAATGGGCGGCGATGTGTCTTTATCTGTTAGAAAAAAGGAAGATACTGTGGTATTTGCAGTCAAAGATACCGGCATCGGGATTGCTCCCCTGGACCAGCGTCATCTTTTTGAGAAATTCAAACGCCCCAGCGTAAATTTAGGGCAAGAATCAAAAGGGAGTGGTTTGGGATTGGCAATTGTCAAATCCATTGCTGAAAGACATGGGGGGAAAGTGTGGTTTGAGAGCCAGCTTGCAAGGGGAAGCATCTTTTACCTGGAAATTCCGATCAAGTATGACAGCAGGGCTGGTTTATAGACTTTCGTACTTGATTGTGGTAGAATTCTCACCTTGAGTTATTTGACAAAATATATACAAATTTGTTATAATTACGGTTTGCATGCAAATGAAAGTTGTTACAAAAGACATCGAAAATACCTGAGAAGCTCTTGCTCTCTCAAGGTTTTTCTCGCGTTAACGTAAAAAGCATAAATTTTTTCCATAAAACAGGAGGCTCCTAGTGGAAACAAAGGGTTTAAAAGCACTGCGGATTGGTCTTGCATCTCCTGAGGTTATTCGCAGCTGGTCTTATGGCGAAGTTACAAAGCCTGAGACAATTAATTATCGACGACTACGTCCTGAAAAAGATGGACTATTTGATGAGGCAATTTTTGGCCCCACACGTGATTACCAGTGTTACTGCGGCAAGTATAAAAACCCCCGTTATAAGGGGATCGTTTGTGACAAGTGCGGTGTTGAAGTAACCCGTTCATCGGTTCGCCGTGAACGCATGGGGCATATTTCATTGGCTGCACCCGTCGCCCACATCTGGTACACTCGTCGAATCCCTTCATTTTTAGGTCTGATGTTAGATATTTCCCGACGGAATCTTGATCGGGTTTTATATTTTGCGCAGTATATCGTCACTTATGTGGATGAGGATGCCCGGCAAAAAGCATTGAAACGGCTTGAAGATGAAATCAGCTTATCTGAAAGAGAATTGGGTGAGAAAGTTAATGCCCAAATTGCTGAAGTCAAAAAAAACCGCGACCGACAATTAAAGGATCTTGATTCCCAGCGCGATTCTTTGAAGGAAAATTATGACGAACAAATAGGCAGTCGGATTGACCCTGTTATTAAAGAAGGGCAGCGATTGGAGAGTGAGATTCAAACCCGTATGGGTAAGAAGATCCGCAAACCGATTGAATTTAATGTCCTTGACAAAGAAATGACGATTGTTGAAGCAGGGATCGAAGTTGGCTCTTCACACTTGAGTGAAGTTCAAACAATTGTCAAAGAAATGATTGAAGATCTTGAATCAGATCTAAAGGATCAACGAGATCGCGAGCTTGAACACTTGAAAATTCAGCGAGAAGAGATCAAAGCAGCAGCTGAATTGAAGATGGAAGAGCTTCGCAATACCCTTGAAGACCAGGCAGAAGAAACACAAACCGAGTCCGCTCGACTGCGTGACGAACTTTATGAATTAGAACCTTTCACATTCCTCAGCGAAGCACGTTATCGTGAGTTGAAATCACGTTGGGGGCAGGTTTTCCGTGCCGACATGGGTGCGGAAGCATTTTATGATATCCTCAAACGAATTGATTTAGATGCAATGTCTGAGGAGTTATGGGAAGAAATCCGAACAACACGCAGTAAACAAAAACGCAAAAAAGCGACACGTCGTTTGAGCATCGTTGAAGCGTTCCGTAATTCACGGAACAAGCCTGAATGGATTATCCTCACAGAACTGCCGGTCATTCCTCCGGATTTGCGCCCAATGGTCCAACTTGACGGCGGCCGTTTTGCGACCTCGGATTTGAATGACCTTTATCGCAGAGTCATCAACCGCAATAACCGCTTGAAGCGACTGCTTGAGTTAGGTGCACCAGATGTGATTGTGCGCAATGAAAAGCGTATGCTCCAGGAATCCGTGGATTCATTGATTGACAACTCCCAGCGCGGTAAAGCCCTTTCAAGACGGGGACGCCGTGAATTACGCTCCCTGTCCGACATGCTCAAAGGTAAGAAAGGACGTTTCCGCCGTAACCTGTTAGGAAAGCGCGTGGATTATTCTGGTCGGTCCGTGATCGTTGTTGGCCCTTATTTGCGATTGGATCAATGCGGTTTGCCAAAGTCAATGGCTTTGGAGTTGTATCGACCCTTTGTAATTTCACGATTGGTAGCACAGGAATATGCGGCAAATATCAAAGGTGCTCGTCGATTAATTGAACGTAATCGCCCCGAGGTTTGGGAGGCGCTTGAAGATGTTATCAAAGACCGCCCGGTTCTCTTAAACCGTGCACCGACACTGCATCGATTGGGTATCCAGGCTTTTGAGCCAATTCTGATTGAAGGTAGTGCGATTCAGCTTCACCCCCTGGTCACAACCGCGTTTAATGCGGACTTTGATGGCGACCAGATGGCTGTTCACGTCCCACTTTCTCAGAAAGCGGTGACCGAAGCACGTGAATTGATGCTGGCGACCAAGAACTTATTAAAACCTGCCAGCGGCGAACCCATCATCAGCCCTTCAAAGGATATGGTTCTGGGTGTCTATTACCTGACAATGGAAATAGACCAGGAACAAAAAGGTGACGGGCGTATATTCTCTGACATTGATGAAGTTGTGATGGCTTATGACCTGGGGCAGGTCAATATCCATGCACATATTAAAATCCAGGCAAAGACCTGGTATGACGAAAATAATAAACGAACGGCAGAGCCCAAAGTCCGTGTCATCGATACGACAGTAGGCCGTGCTATTTTTAATAATGCGCTGACAGAACGAATGCAGTTCTATAACGGCGAGCTGGATAAGGGTGGAATTAAAGATCTGATCGCTGATATTTACGAAGTCACCGGACAGGAAGAAACTGTTTTGATTGCGGATCGCATTAAAGAGATTGGGTTCAAGTATGCAACCCGCTCAGGTGCAACCATTGCTGTGGCGGATATTACAGTGCCGCCAGAGAAACCTGTGATTATTCAAGAAGCCCTTGATTCTGTCGATGTGATCAACCGCGACTTCCGTCGAGGTTTGTTGACCGAGCAAGAGCGTGATGAAAAAGTGATTGAAATCTGGCAGGACACGACAGATGAAGTAGCAACGGCTGTGAAAGTTTCACTTGATCCAACGGGTGACCTGGCAACCATGGCGAAATCTGGTGCCAGCAAGGGTGGTTTCAACTCCATTGCACAGCTTGCAGGTATGCGCGGTTTGATGGCAGATCCGGCTGGGCGTATTATCCCCATGCCGATCCGCTCCAATTTCCGTGAAGGCTTGACGGCATTGGAGTACTTCATCTCAACACATGGTGCCCGTAAAGGTCTGGCTGATACCGCTTTGAGAACGGCTGATGCTGGTTATTTGACAAGACGACTGGTTGATGTTGCCCAGGACATTATTGTGAATGAAGAAGACTGCGGTACGAATGAAGGTATTTGGATCCGCACCGATCAAGATATCGCCGGTCAGACTTTTTCTGAACGAATTTTCGGCCGCATTCTGGCTGAACGGGTAATTGATCCTAATACGGGTGAAATTATCATGGAACAAGATGATTTGCTAACCCATGACATGGTAAAGAAAGTCACTGATATTGGCGTTGATGCTGTCAAGGTTCGCTCGCCTTTGACCTGCGAAATGGTTCACGGTATCTGTGCCAAATGCTATGGCGTTGACCTCGGCCGTGGTGATATGGTGAAGTTGGGTTCCACTGCCGGTATTATCGCAGCCCAATCCATTGGTGAGCCTGGTACGCAGTTGACATTGCGTACCTTCCACACAGGTGGTGTTGCTGCAGGTGGTGATATTACGACCGGTCTCCCCCGTGTTGAGGAGTTGTTTGAAGCTCGAAAAGCACCAAAAGGTGAGGCGATCATCGCGAGAATTTCTGGCACAGCCCATGTGATTTATTCTGAGAAATACACCGATCAACGGATTGTTCGCGTGGATCAGAGTGAAATTGTATCAGATGCCTACGATATCCCTGAGGACTGGACCATCGAGGTTAAAGAGGAAGATCAGGTTGAAAACGGGGCTGTGATAGCAACACAGGATGAAGCCGTTATCAAAGCGCAGCACAGCGGTCGTGTCCGAATTGAGGACAACCAGGTGATCGTTTCTTATGAAGTTAAGGAATCTGAAGAATATGATATCCCGACAACTTCCCGCTTGATTGTACAGGAAGGTGATAAGATCGAAGCTGGTCAGCCTGTTACAGAAGGTTCCTTAAATCCGCATACTATTTTGCGGATCAAAGGACGTGAAGCCTGCCAGCAATACTTGATGGAAGAAATTCAAAAGGTTTACCGAACCCAGGGTCAGAATATCAATGATAAACATTTTGAAGTGATTATTCACAAGATGCTGGGTAAGGTTCAGGTTATCCGACCCGGTGATTCTGAATATTTGCCGCAGGACCTGGTTAACCGACTTGAGATCAGACGAGTGAATGAAGAGCTTGTTGCCCAGGGTAAAAGGCCGGCGAGGTACATTGAAGTCTTGCTTGGTATCACAAAAGCAGCCCTGGAAACCGATTCATTCCTGTCGGCGTCATCCTTCCAGCACACGATCAAGGTCTTATCTGCAGCAGCGGTCGCTTCCCGAACAGACCCACTCTACGGCTTGAAAGAGAACATCATGATTGGTAAACTCATTCCTGCCGGTACCGGCTTTGAGCCCGGGCAGTTTTCTGATGAAACCCCAGGCGAACAACCGTCTGGCAAGATGCTTGAGGGGCGAGTTCTGGATTTGTTTGAGGATGAAATTGATGAAGACTATCTCATCGATGACGAAGATTTAGATGACATCGACGATGAGGATCTAGATCTTGAAGATTTTGATGATGAAGAGGAAGACGAAGACGAGGATGATGACGAGATCCTGATTGACGAATTCGATGATGACGATGATATCGAGATCGATGACTGATCTGATCGCCTTTAATTAAAATTAAAAATCCCGAGGTGTTTCCTCGGGATTTTTTGTGTTACAATGAAACATATGTTCTTTAACGTTTTTATCTTGACGCCTGTCAGATAGGATATCCAATAAGACAGGAGGAGAAATTATGGACTTAGGTACTATTCGGTCGATAAACATCAATGAGGAGATGCAGCAATCTTATCTTGATTACGCTATGAGTGTAATCGTTGCGCGGGCGCTGCCAGATGCGCGGGATGGATTAAAGCCTGTTCAGCGCAGGATCCTTTATGCGATGTATGATATGGGACTGCGTCCCAATACCCCACATAAAAAGTCTGCAAGGATTGTGGGTGAGGTTTTAGGTAAATACCATCCACATGGTGATATGGCAGTCTACGATGCGATGGCGCGCCTTGCACAGGATTTTTCCCAACGCTACATGCTGGTGGAAGGTCAGGGGAACTTCGGCAGTGTGGATGGTGACCCGCCGGCTGCGATGCGTTATACTGAAGCTCGCCTGACAGACCTTTCAATGGATATCATTCAACAGCTTGGAATGGATACGGTTGATTTTATCGAAAACTTTGACGGGTCGCTGGAAGAACCAGAAGTTTTACCCTCCTCCGTGCCTAATTTGCTGATTAACGGTGCTTCGGGCATTGCTGTGGCGATGGCGACAAATATTCCGCCCCACAACCTGGGGGAAGTCGTCGATGCCCTGATGATGATGCTGGAAAATTGGTCCAAAATTGATGATATTGGGGTTGAAGACCTGATGAAGTACATCAAAGGACCCGACTTTCCCACAGGCGGGTTGATCATAACGGATGACCGTACTGAAACCCTTGCCCAATCATATGGCAGCGGTAAGGGGCGCGTTCGCATGCGTGCCCGGGTTCGGTTGGAAGAAATGAATCGGGGAAAGAAGCGCATTATCGTCACTGAACTTCCCTATATGACGAACAAATCCTCCTTAATTGAGAAAATTGCAGAATTTGTCCGTGATGGCGATCTTGAAGGCGTGAGCGACTTGCGAGATGAGTCAGATCGACAGGGGATGCGGATTGTGATTGAGTTGAATAAATCTGCAAACCCGGATTCAATCTTGAAGACCCTTTACAAACGGACAACAATGCAGGGCACCTTTGGCATCAATATGCTGGCTTTGGTCAAAGGGGAACCTCATAAGCTGAGCCTTAAACAGGCGTTGAAGGTTTTTCTTGATCACCGTTTGGAGGTCGTTAAACGCCGAAGCGAGTATGAACTTCGCAAATCTCAAGAACGCCAGCATATTCTTGAAGCCTATTTAATTGCGATTGAGAATTTGGATGAAGTCATTGATACAATCCGACGGTCGCAGCGGGTGGAGACTGCCCGAACAAATTTGATGCGAAAATTCAACTTGGATGAGAGCCAGGCTCAGGCGATTTTGGATATGCCTCTGCGCCGTCTGGCTGCCCTGGAACGCCGAAAACTTGAAGATGAATACAAAGAGGTGACCAAAAGGATCAAACAACTGCAAACGCTGCTGAGGTCCCCAAAGAGAATGCGCAGTGTAATCATTGACGAACTCAAAGCTGTTCGTGAACGTTATGCTGACCCAAGGCGAACCCAGATCATCCAGATGGATGAAGGCGAGACAGCTGTAGACCTGGTGACCACGGTAGATGTGATGCCTGAAAAGGCTGTGTGGGTTGCGGTTTCCCGGGATAACCGAATTGCCCGAACCGATGAGGACAAATCCTTCAGGCAGTGGGGGGTGGATGCACCAAAATTGATTTTGAGAACGACCACCCACCAGACAATTTATGTCGTCGCTGAAAATGGTGAAGCCGCTGCCCTATCCGTCCATGCAATCCCCGTGGCAGAGTCACCGGAAAAAGGTGCTTCGATTCCGATGATCACACCGCTGACAGAAAATCACCTGTTAATTAATTTGTTTTCAATTCCGGCCGAAGTAGAGGAAGATGACGGCTATTTCATGAGCGTCAGCAGACTCGGCATGGTTAAACGTTCGCTTTTGAGCGACCTTCCAGGACCTTCTGCTAATATACTGACCTTGACAAAAATTAACGACGACGATGCCCTTTGCACAATTTTATTTACCAAGGGTGAGGAGGATGTTATCCTTGCCACAAGAAATGGTATGGGGATCCGCTTTAGTGAAGAGGACGTCCGCCCAATGGGGCTTGTCGCAGCGGGCGTTGGCGGTATCAAACTGCGCGGCAGTGATTTTGTGGTTGGTGCCGGTGTTGCAACCCGAAGGGGTGAAGTGCTTTTAGTTACGAACTATGGCAAAGCAAAAAGAATGGCTCCCGACGAATTCCCAACACAGGGACGTTATGGTTATGGTGTGATCACCTGGAAATTGCGCGATAAGGAAAATGTCATTGGCATGGTCTTTGGCTTGCTAACACATAACGGCGTGCTTCATTTCTTGAAAGCAGCCAGCCGACTTGTACGGGTCACGGATGCACCAAGCTGCAATCGTATGCAAAAGGGTGACGAGATCATCGAGGTAAAATCAGGCGATGAAATCCTTGAGATGACCATTCCCCAGGACATGATTTATGTGTTGGATAAGCTCGATTAGCCAGATTTATATTTGAACTGGTTTGATGTGCGCATAATGGAAATTGATCTTTCCATTTGTGAGGCCGACCGTGTTACGCCCTTCAATTCTTGCACCTTCATTATTCAGGGCTTGCCATTGAAAACTGTAAATATTATTTTCATGGGACTGATTGAGCAGGGCAAAAGTCACATTGCGGTGTTGATTCATCAGGGAATCAATTAAGGGGAGGATGGATTCACGCCCTTGAACGGCGCCATTGGCTTGAATGTGAATGGCATTGTCGGCATAAAAGTCGATGACGCTGTTTGGATTCCTGGTATTTAAGGCGTTCACATAAGTTTCAGGAAAACTTGCTTGTTGGGAAGAGGCGTCATACTGGTAATTTTTTACCAATTCCCAAAATTGGGGGGTATCTCGTCGGCAGCCTTCCCAATACCAGAAGTTGACCCCCGGAAGGTTTAATCGCTTTGCCATCTGCATGAAATCAACAATTTCACTCTCAGTAGGCACCCATCCGTGCTCCTTATATGTTGGCCCTGTGGGGATGATGGGTCTGAAGGGTTGTAAATTTGAGAATTCATTCACACATCGCTGGAGTTGTTCACCAGCATTGTTATGGGCATGGATCCAGTAAACCTGAGGCATGTTGTAATCACAGCGCTCGAGGAAATTCTTCCAGGGGAAACGTGCATGGTATGAAGGATATCTAAATGAGCTCAGGGCGATGGGTAGGCTTCCGAGATTGCTTCTCAGAATGTTCATATAACGACTTGCTGCAAGGGCTTTTGCAGGTTCTTCATAATCCTTTTCTGCATCGACAACGAAGCCATTAAGACCCAGCTCAAGGGTCCTTCTTACTGCAATTTCACCTTCCTGGTCTGGATAACCCCCATAGACAAAATGCCAGCCCCAGACGCTAATATTCGCTGCCTGCAATTTTTTGACAACCGCTCGAGCGTAATCATAGCCTGTATCGTTGTCAATATTATATGGAAATGCGCCATCTGCGACTTTTACCAGTACATGGGATAAATTCGCTTGTTTTGCCAGCGCTGTAATGCGATCCGGGTCGCCGTTTTCGCAAAATTTTACTTTCCAAATATAATAGCCTTTACCAGTAAGTGACATTGAAATATCCTTTTTCTCGTTTTTTCAGCCTGCCAGGTCCAGACTTTCTGCAATTTCATTCATGGCTTCAATTACGTTTGCCACATGTTCCCAAAGTTCAATGCCGAATTCCTCAGCACCTTTTTCCATTTCTTCCCGGTCTGCCCCAGCCGCAAAGGATTTATCCTTCCATTTTTTCTTTACGGATTTGACCTTAAGGTCATACAGTGCACGGGATGGACGGACTAGGGCAACGGCTGTGATCAATCCTGTAACTTCATCACAGGCAAAAAGCGCCTTTTCCATCAAGGTTTCTCTTGGGATCCCGGTGTGTGATGCATGGCTGAGCACTGCATGAATAATTTCCTCCGGTACCCCATGTTCTCGTAAGATTGGTTCACCTGCAAGGGGATGCTCTTCCATGCTTGGGTGTATTTCCCAATCGAAGTCATGGAGCAAACCTGCCACTGCCCATTTTTCTTCGTCCTCGCCAAGTTTTCGGGCATAAAACCGCATAGCCGCTTCGACAGCCAGCATGTGTTTGACCAGATTGGGATTCTTCACGTATTCATTAACAATTGCAAATGCATCTTCTCTGTTCATCATCTGTTCCTTTATATGCAACTTTGATGCCAAATTGGTTGGCATATTTTATTTATTAGATTTATTGGGGGAAAATGGGTTCGGGTTGACCTAAGATTGGCTGCGGATGCCCGATATAGACATCCCAGTAGGCTTTAATGGATGCCAAAATTTCACGCACCCACCAGAAGGTGTAGCTGCTGAGACGATAATTTGAATCATCAGCTGGAACACCGTTAGCATCGATATCAAAAGCATTGCAGATGAAAAGCGCACGCGGCAGGTGATAGGCTTGGGTTACAACTGTCAATTTTTCAAGGCCAAATATCGCCTTTGCCCGATAGCAGCTGTCGTAAGTGCGTCTGCCGGCAAAATCCACAACAATGTCTTCTTCAGGGATACCCAATTCAATTGCAAATTCCTTCATCGCACCGGGCTCATTATAATTGAGCGATGTGTTATCCCCGCTCATCAAGATTTTCTGTACCTTGCCTGAAAAATATAATTCTGATGCGGTGCGCACCCGGTCTTGCAGGACTAAACCAGGGGTGCCGTCTCGATTTAATCCCGCCCCAAGAACAAGCGCAGCCGGTGTTTGGGGCACAGAATCGGGTAAAAAGGTTTTTTCCTTCCCATAAAGAAGCATAGCAAGCCGAAGAATGCCGATGGTAAAAAAAACGGCAAAAGAAAGATAAATTAAGAAATGGAAAAAACGGCGAATTATTTTTTGAATGGGTTTCATGGATTTGTTTTTTGCCTGGTGAGCGCTTGAAGATCCAGTTCTAAAGGGATGATCGCTGCTCTGAGGGGATTGTAGAAGGTATCTTCGATGGTTTTGAGCGCTTTGACATCATAATTCAAGGCAGTGCTGATTAATGTTAAGCCTTCGGGGGTGTCAGGAATATCCAAAATGGCTTCCTGCAGCTTGTAGCGGATATCGAGAGGAAGACCTGGTGCAGCGGAGAGATTGGTATTTGGGATGATCCCATCAGACTGCCAGATGATCACCACTTCTTCCTGTGCTTCGGGCAGATCCTGAAGGACGCCGCTGGAAGTTCTTGGGTCGCCGGTCAGGGCATAACCGACGCCAAAATCACAAATACCCTGTATGTATAAAGCCCGGATGACAGCATCATAATTGTAAACAAAAACCGGGTCGAGCGTTGGCGTGCTGGTATCTGCAAGCAGTCCCAATGGCAAGAGGTGTCCTGGGAGTGATTCTGGTTCGGTAAAACAGGGGCGCGTCCCTGAAAATTGCTGCAAGGCTGCAAGCGGGTCCCCTGTGCTTATATTTAATTCGGGATCATAATAGCTTGTGAATCCGCGTTCAATGTTTGCCATGAACTGAACCCCATACGCATAAACCCCAAGGTGATTGGTGAGGAGCATGACCTGTGCTGCTCCTTCCCAATTTAAATAGATGTATTCCAGCGGTTTCAACCAGAATAAATCCACATCGCCATTGATGATGCCTGCTGAAAGGCTCTGGAAGTCGGGATAAAAAGTGCTTTCGATGTTAAAGCCAGTGTCCTGCCCGATGAGGAAAGCAATGTCCTCTGCCGCCTCAATGGATGCGGTTTGCTCAGGTTTGAGGATGAAACCTATGGTGATGGGATTGCCCTCGGATCCTAAGGGGGGGAGGGTAGGTGTTGACGTTGGCCTTGGTGTGACAGTTTGTGTGGCAGTTGACCGGATCTCAGTGGTTGCTGATGGTGTTACTGTTGGTGGTGGGGTGTTTGGTGCACAGGCAGAGGCAAACAGGATGATCATGACCATGCCCAGCAGGCTGGTGTGGATGAATTTTCTGTGTGTATTTCTGGATTTATTCATTTTCATATCCGTTCAGTCCAGGATGAATGACCATATTTGGATGCTTGCAGGTCTTGTGCCCGTTGAATTTCCTTTGTCGACAAGTTTCCGGGTTCAAGGTCGAGATTAAGAACCTCTGAAAAGGCTTGCTGGAATGCATGACTGGCTTGCTGCCAGGTGATAAGCTGCCCCAATTCATTTTCAACAGTCGTTGCATGAGCTAATAAGCGTTCTTTCGCTTTAGCTTTTGCAGTTTCATCCGGGAATTTCAAGGCTGAGATGATGCGGGTCAGATCTCCATAAAGCGGCAAAGCGCCGTGCTGTAATATGCCTTCTTTGCGTCGTGCCTGGGCTGACCCAATCAGCTTTTTACCATTGGCGGTAATTTCGTAATTGGAAGGGACTTCAAAGCAAACAGGATTGGGTTTGCGCTTATTCCCATTGGATTCCTTTTCTTCAGCCTGCGGTCTGAGGCCCAAGAGCTGCAAGCTCGCTAATAAAGCCTGGGAAAGGCGCAGGTAGCTCTCAAGAACCCCACCTTTGACCCTTGGCTCTGTTTCGGGCGCGATGACTGCATATGTCAGTTCGTCCACATGAAGAATTGCACGTCCACCCGTTGGTCTTCGGACAATGTCCCAACCGTTAGCTGTCAGGGCTTCAGTATCAACTTCAGCATAGGGCTGTGCATGCCCAAGGGAGAGACAGGCTGGCTGCCAGGCGTAAAGCCGGAGCGTTGGCGGCGACTCACCTGAGTAAACGGATTCTAATATGGCTTCGTCAACAGCCATGTTCCAGGATCCCTGGGCAGGTGGGTGTTCGATCAAACGCCATGTACTTTTGTCATAAACCATTAATTTTGTCCTTGTGTTTATCTCTGACCTATTTTATACCATTTAACGGTGATTGGGTGTGAAATTTGCAGAAGGTAGCCTCCGTGGTCAATCAGTATAGGGGTGTGAACTTCGAATTTTCTTGCTAAATTTTGCAACTTTTTTTGATTTATCCCGTATAGTTAATAAAGAGAAAGGATTTTAAAATGGCACCGAAAAAATTATATCGTATCCCCAGTGAAGGCATGATCGCAGGCATTTGTGCAGGTTTAGGCGAATATCTGGACCTTGATCCAACGATTTTAAGGCTGGTATTTGTTCTTCTTGCATTTGGCGGCGGCTCTGGTGTGTTGATCTACATTATTATGTGGTTGATCATACCGATTAAACCTGAAATGACACAATTGTCAACCGAACCTGAAGAATTTGAGCAAGAGCAAGAGCTGTAATAAACTCGTTCTGATTCAATCCACATTAAAATAGGAATTTCAGCCCAAGCTATCAATTGAATTCTTGATAGCTTGGGGTCGCGCTTTTTTTATGGGGAAGTTCAGTTTAAAGTCCCTGCCCTTTAGTGAAGGGATTTAGGCTTAGGTAGGTCTTAAACTTACCATTTTTTAGTCTGTTTTTTGAGTTTAGCCATTGTTTAAACGCTCAAGATGGTGTTAGTTCAATCAAATTTAGATATCAGGTTTCTGCTGGGGATTATCTTCTTTTGCTGAGGTCATCAAATGTAGTATAATTTTGTCTGGAGGTAAAATGGCGACAAATCCGACCAGAGATAGAATAAATCCAGAAGTAATGGATACAACACCGATGCGCCGACCAAGCTGGATAAAGGTCAGAGCGCCTTCCGGTGAGAATTATGAAAACTTACAGCACCTGATGCGCAGCAAATCCCTGCATACTGTTTGTGAAGAAGCAGGCTGCCCAAATATGGGTGAGTGCTGGGGCAGCGGTACAGCTACTTTCTTGATGCTAGGGGATGTTTGCACACGTACTTGCGGTTTCTGCGATGTGAAACATGGACGACCAGACCTATTGGATTGGGCAGAGCCGGAGCGTGTAGCACAGGCAGTTCGAAAGATGAGCTTGAGGCATGCAGTGATCACCAGCGTTAATCGCGATGAACGGCGAGATGGGGGCGCGCCGATATTTGCAATGGTGATCCGACGCATACGCGAATTGCAGCCAGGGTGCTCTGTGGAAGTATTGATCCCGGACTTTAAAGGCAGCATTGAAGCATTACAAATTGTGATGTCTGCCCGCCCAGAAATTCTTAATCATAATGTTGAAACTGTACCGAGGCTTTTCAAATCCGTTCAACCTCAAGATCGATATGAATGGTCCCAAGCGATCTTAACAAATGCCCGAAAACTTGATTCGGAAGTCCTGACAAAATCTGGCATTATGGTGGGTTTGGGTGAGACATTTGAAGAAGTCAAAGAGGTGATGCGAGACCTGCGTGAATGGGAGGTTGATATCCTGACGATTGGGCAATACCTGCAGCCCAGCCGTAAGCATTTGCCGATCCGCCGGTACTATGAACCCCAGGAATTTGAAGATTTGAAAGCCTACGGCATGGAATTGGGCTTCAAATGGGTCGAGAGCGCACCACTGGTTCGATCATCCTACCACGCCGGGGAACAGGTACGCGCACTTTCTGCGATTCATCGAAAGTTAAATGAAGGAAAATAACCAAAATAGATAATGATTTCAAACGCCCGAAAGGGCGTCTATTTTTTTTAAGAATCCATAAGAATTGATGCTTTCAGAAATATGTTAAAATACAGGAAACGAAAAAGGAGCGTACAGCGTGGATATAAAAAGCATCAAAATTCAAAAACCTGATGAGATTAATTTTATTCTGGGGCAATCCCATTTTATTAAAACCGTTGAGGATATTCATGAAGCCCTGGTCAACAGCGTCCCTGGCATTAAATTTGGGCTTGCTTTTTGTGAAGCCTCTGGTGACTGCCTGGTACGGTGGAGCGGGACAGATGATGCGATGATTGAATTGGCAAAGCAAAATGCCATGGAGATCAGTGCGGGACATTCATTCATCCTGTTTTTAGCTGAAGGATTTTATCCGATCAACGTTCTTAACCAGCTAAAAAATGTCCCCGAAGTCTGTCGGATTTTTTGTGCCACCGCCAACCCGACCTCAGTAGTTGTTATCGAGGTTGGTGAGGGTCGTGCAATCCTGGGTGTTGCAGATGGCAAACGGCCAATTGGTATCGAGGGTGAAGAAGATATCGCCTGGCGAAAGGGTTTGCTGCGAAAGATAGGTTATAAGCAATAAAATTCTATAAATAAGGATAAGGTATGAAAACTCTCGAAGCGATTTTCACGCGCCGCAGTGTTAGAGATTTTAAGCACGATCCAGTTTCAGATAATGATTTGAATGATTTACTCAGGGCAGCCATGCAGGCACCCTCAGCGAAGAATGAGCAGCCCTGGCATTTTATCGTCATTGATGACCCGGAACTTTTACATGCGATACCAGAGTTCCATCCCTATTCAAAGATGTTGATGGATGCGCCTTTAGCGATTTTGGTTTGCAGTGATCGCAAATTGGAAACAAAACGGGCAAGCTGGCTGCAGGATTGTTCTGCTGCCACTCAAAATATCCTTTTGGCTGCCCATGATCTGGGATTGGGGGCGGTCTGGTTGGGAATTTTCCCTGATTCGGATCGAGTCAAGGGTATGCAAAACTTATTGTCAATCCCTGATGACGTGCGCCCGGTTTCGCTTGTTGCCGTAGGTCATCCTGCGTCCATACCTGAGCCTGAAGATCGCTATAAAGAAGCGCGTGTTCACCGAAACAAGTGGTAAGGCATTTTTGTTTTCAGGGATTTAAAAATTAATTTAGATCATTTATCTTAAGCAGTCTTATTATGTCAGGCTTTAAAGCAATCAGCGCCTTTGCCCTATGGCTGATCTTGTTCTTGATATCCGGACCCAATTCCGCCATTGTTGCGCTGTATTCTGGGATGTAAAAAACGGGGTCGTATCCAAATCCGGTATTCCCGCGCTCTTCAGGAATGATCAGTCCGTGGCATTGACCAACCCTTTTTGTGTAATTATCGCTGCTTAATGAAAGTATAGCCGTGCAGTGGAAGTGTGCATTCCAGGGTTGAGCTTTATCCGAAAGTTGTCCAAGTAGATAAGCCCGGCGATCCGCGTCATTTGCGTTTTCTTTAGGAGAAAACCTTGCAGAATGGAGTCCAGGAGCACCCTCAAGCGCATCCACCTCCAGGCCAGAGTCGTCTGCCAGCACCGGGAGCCCGGCTGCCTGGTGATAAGCTTGAGCCTTCAGAAGTGCGTTTTCCAGGTATGTGCTGCCTGTTTCAGCCACCCTCAGGTTCAGTGCCAGATCTTTCGGTGTGATAATTTTTAGATTAAGTGGGGACAGAATGGCTTTGATTTCTTTAATTTTTCCGGGGTTGCTGGTTGCTATGAGTAATTCTGGCTGCATCTTATTTTCCTAAATTATACAAAATTTATCTGATTATCGTTGACGCTTGAATAGCTGCATGTTATAATTTTGACCGTATTCCATTTTACCCAATAGTCATTGAGAAGAATCATCGTGAATAATTATTCTAATCCACTTCGTCTTAACGTTGGCTACATGTACAATAAGCCAATCGGGACCAGTCGAGATGTGCCAGTTGAAATTGAGACCTTAGATCTTGAAGACCTTTTGGTCAAAGATTTGCAAAGTAATGTTAGAATTTCTCGAACCAGTGAAGGTCTCTTATTGCAGGCAGAAGGAGAAGCACAGGTCCAAACAGCTTGTGTTCTATGCCTGGTTGATTTCTATTTACCAGTTAAATTTGACTTTGAAGAACTTTACCAGTTTCCATCTCGGTACCGGGAGGAAACAGATCTGATCTTGCCTTATGATGGTTATATTGACTTGAGATCACTTTATCGTGAGTACCTGATCCTTGCAATGCCGATTAAACCGATTTGCCAACCGGATTGCAGAGGTTTGTGTGCTGCTTGTGGTGCCAATCTTAATGAAACGACCTGTGAACATCACCCCGAATTAGAATTACTGAAGGGCATAACCAAAGGCGCAGAATCTGCTTAGGTTGTTCATTTCAGGGGGAGCAGGCGTTAAATTTACCTCACTAAAAGCCGGGAGGATGCTCGATGCTTAGTGGACACTGGCGCGAAGACCATGAAAAGAAGGTGGAAACCTTGTTGGATCGCGCTGATATCCAGGGCTATTTGACCATTGAGGATTTAATGGAAGTATTCCCGGATGGCGATGATGATGTAGAGAATTTGAGCATCATCATGCTGAAACTCAAGCAGCAAGGGGTGGAAATATTTGATCAGGAATCTTTGACCCAGAGAATTATGAAAAGTGAAGAGGATACCCGTCCGATAAAACGGGCATCTCTTGAACAGGTCAGTACGGATGATACGGTGGGCTTATACCTGAAAGAAATGTCCCTGGTACCCTTGCTTTCCCTGGAAGAAGAGCAGTCATTGGCAAAAAGGATAGAGGCTGGGAGGGCTGCCAGAATTGACCTGGCAAATGTAAGCAAAGATGATGGATCTGGTCGGCAGGATCAACTGCGCATTTTGATGAAGGATGGGGAGCAAGCCTGGGAGCACCTGATCAAAGCCAATACGCGATTGGTTGTCAGTGTTGCCAAGAAGTATATGGGGCGCGGCGTACCTTTTTTGGATTTGATCCAGGAGGGTAATTTGGGATTGATGAAAGCTGTTGAAAAGTTTGATTACAACAGGGGCTTTCGCTTTTCAACCTATGCAACATGGTGGATTCGTCAGTCGATAACCCGATCAATCGCCGACCAGGGTCGGACAATACGAATCCCGGTTCACATGATTGATCGCATCCGCGAGCTTTATAAGGTCAGCCATGCCCTTGAGCAGAAGTTGGGGCGGAAACCCTTTGTTG